>JANYER010000483.1 GCA_025359825.1 Granulicella sp. | reverse complement strand
AGAGAGAAGACATGCATTGTTGCATGGCTGTTTAGAGCAGCCTGGCTATCCAGATAGTAGTACGTAAGTATGTCAGTAGTTGCATAGTTTTCTATTGTAATCACTTTACTATATTTATTTATTGTTCCCCAAGCTTGCGGGATTTTATTACAACAAAATACCCATGATGAGCGTCACGGTTGCAACCCAACGGTGCCCCCTTATAGCTTCCGCACTGGTGGGAGGTTAAAGACCCCCTCCGTGCTGGCTGCCGACGTCAGCCACCGATAAAACGGTGCTGATGTCTTACCCACCAGGGATTCGACCCGCAGCCCAGAATTCCAGCAGCGCCGCATTTGCGCGCAGCGATGCTGTCCTTGAATACACCTTCTCGATCTTCTCTGTCCGTTCTTCTTCTTCCTGCCTTCTAATCCTTGGTGCCGACTTCATTGCCTTCTTCTTCTTCTTTGTGATGCCCCTGGCCAGCTCTGCCTTCACTTGCATGGTGCACCGCAGCTTCCATAGCTCCACCACCTGCTCGCGCACTAGCCCGCGCAACTTCTCCAGCTCCTCCTTCATTGCCCGCCACTGCATGCCCAGGCACCAGAATCCTTCCCTGATCCACTTGCCCGGGACCACGCTGAACCACATCTCGTCCGACTCCAGGTGGTACTCCGGGATTGCACACTTCTCCAGCCACCGCCCCACCGGGTCCTCTCCCATCCTCTCCGGCATTGCGTTCATCGTCTCCAGCGCTGTCCGGAATTCTGCCTTGTGTCGCTCCTTCAACTCCCCTACTGTTGCTGGACACCTTCGGAGGTGTGCGCTGTCCTCCACCGCCGCGTTGCACAGCATGCATTGCGACGTCGCGTACGTGTTACGGTACCACGCGCTCTGCCTCTTCATCGTTGGCAGCAGGTCATGCACTAGCTGTGCGTGGAACTTGTGGCGGTGTGTCTCTTGTAAGACATCTATCGTCTGTGCCCGCGGCGGTATTGTTGGCGCCGCTGTCGCCCGAATTGCCTGTAGGTGTGGCATCCTTGCCACCTGTGCCTTGTACCTTGCTGTCATCATCACCTTGCCTTGGTCCTTGAGCAACTGTGCTGGGGCCTTGCCTTGCATCTTGGCTGTATCATCGAGGGCCAGCGTGAATCGGAGGTCAGGTGGGTTGTAGCTTGCCAGGTCCATCTCTGGTCTGTCCTTGTCCACCCTCATCCTGTTTGCCAACTGGTCCGCCTCTTCGTTTCCGCGGATTCCCACATGTGCCTTGACATGTTCCACCAGCAGCGGCGCCCGGCGCTCCTTCAGCAGCGTGTGCACGAGGCCCCACAGCCGCCAGTCTGGGGACTTGCTCTTCTTTGTGTACCGTTCCTTGTGCAGGTTCCAGATCTTCTTTACCACGTTGTCCGAGTCCGTGAGGATGTTGAGGGGGGCAGTGCGGGGTACCGAGGCCAGGGCCAAAATCACTGCGGCGATTTCCATGGTTGTCGAGGACATCTGCGCTGCTGTCGCACGGCCACCCAGGCCGATCCTTTTGTCACCATCGTGGCGCTGTACCATTGCCGCGAATCCCCCCTCACACTGCCCATCTACACACTTCATTGACCCATCCGTGTATACCGTGATGACGCCCCCCTCCGCCAGGGACGACCACCACCCTTGGTCCTCGTGGCACGCCATGCCAAGCATGGCCATGGTCTTTGGGTTCATCACCACCTTCTCTTTGCGCATGAGCGCGTCAATGTCGTTTTGTAGGCCAGCGGGCGGATCCCATCGTCCTTCATATGAGCCAAGGCTCTCCAGGAAAAGGTCGTCCTGCATGTGCCGTACGGCCAGCGGCGTCTTGTGGTGGTGAGTCGGCGCCGCGTTCTCCGGCTTCGTTAGCTCCGCCACCATACTCCTGCCCCACTTGGTGCGTCTTGCAGCCGGGGGCAGCGTGATCTCACCTGTATCCCTGTCCTGCATGTCCTCCACATTGTACAGCCCATGCTTGTATGCATACTTCTTGATCTCCGTGAACTGCTCTGTCGTGAACAGCGTGTCCATGGCTGCTGAGCGCGCAAAGATGTTGTGCGTGAAGCGCGTTTGCTCGCGCAGCAGCACAAGGATCATCGCCCGCCAGTGCAGCGTCGACCGGATCCAATCCATGTACAGCTCCACCCTCTTCATCTCTGTTGGCATCAGCGGGAACTCTTGCAACCTTCTCTTCTCACGGTACAGTAGCACGCAGTTGACAAATGCGTCCTGGATCTTGGACGGCATGTTGAGCACCCGTAGCGTCTGCTTCAGGTGTGCCGTTGTCACGGCGACTGCCAGTGAGTTGATGCCGAAACCCCCGTCATGCACCTTGAGCGGTGTCGAGGGGAACGACTTGGCAAGGCCCAGGCAGTTCTTGACTGCCGGCATGTACCGCTGCTCGATTTTGGCCAGGTTTGACCTGGACACCGTGTTGCCCCAGGTCAGGTACTCCAACTTGGCAATGAGCACCGTGTTGACCACCATCCGTGTTGTGTTGATGTCCATTGCGTGTCGGCGTACCACTGCCGCCACTCCATCTGCCACCTCCATCATGATCTTCTCTGCTGCCTTTGGTGAGCCATCCAACCGCATCTGTGCTCCCAGCAGCCGGAACCCTTCTGTTGCGCTGAGCACCTGGCCGACCACTTGGTTATCGCCGCAAGCGAAGTGCAGCGGTGGTGGTGGCCATTGGCCGCCTGTCCTTGTGATGTTGACTGCGTGCACCGACTTGGCGCAGTTCAGCTTGATGTCATGCAATCCAAAAAATTCGTCCACGATTCCACACAGTGTTTTCATCCTCTCCGACGTGTCAGCGACCAGCGTCAGGTCATCGGCGAGCGCTCCATGCGCTATCGTCGTGTCCTTGATCGTATATCCTGCGCCGCTGCGGTTGAGCGCCACCAGCAGTGGGTCGTAGAAGATGTTCCACATCAGTGGCGAGATCACAT
>JANYER010000395.1 GCA_025359825.1 Granulicella sp. | reverse complement strand
GCAGCTTCGCGCCACCTTCAACGACCGCACCCAGCAAGCTGACCGCCTCGCCGACGCCATCCTCAGCAAGAACCCCAACGACGCCTCGGCCCTCTTCGCCAAGACCCTCGTCGCTGGTCTCCGCTCCGACTATGCCGCCTTCATCGATAAAAGCGACTTCACCGCCCTCAAGTACAGCAAGCAAGGTACAGCCCTCGGCGCACGCACCCTCAAAGCTGACCCGCAGTTCGCCGACGCTCACTTCGCCGGCGGCATCGAGAACTATATGCTCAGCCTCAAGCCTGCCCCCGTCCGCTTCTTCGCCCGGATGACCGGCGCCGCCACCGACAAAGCCAAAGGCATCAGCGAGGTCAGCATCACCGCCCAACACGGCCACTACCTCGCCCCCTTCGCCCGCCTCATGCTCGCCGTCGCCGAACTCCGCGACGGCAATAAGGAAAGGGCAAAGTCACTCCTCAGCGGACTCGCCCAGCAATTCCCCCGCAACACTCTGTACTCCCGCCAGCTCAGCCGCATCCACTAAGCGTTGTTACTCTGCGATCTCTGCGTCCTTCCGCGCTCTCCGCGTCCGTCGTTCCACGCTTCCCCCAAAAACAAAAACGCCCCACCCCACCCAAACATCAGGGCAGAGCGGAGCGTCTTGATCAAACCAAAAGCTAAAAACTAAGCAGCAGGAGCAGGAGCAGCTTCTTCCACAGCATCGCCCTTGACTGTCACCTTGACGTGGCTGGTCACTTCGCGATGCAACTTCACCGGCACGTGGTACTCGCCGATCTGCTTCAGCGGCTCTTCCAGCGAAATCTTGCGCCGGTCAACCGTAAAGCCCTTCTCTTCCAGCTGCTGAGCGATATCGCCCGAAGTAACCGAACCGAACAGGTGATCGTTCTCGCCAACCTTGCGCTCGAATACCAGTTCGACTGCGTTCATCTGCGTCGCCAGTGCCTCGGCCTCGGTCTTCTCCTTCGCCGACTTGCGCACAGCGGAGTTCTTCATCTGCTCGATCACGGCCTTGTTCGCCGAGGTCGCTTCAATCGCCAGCTTGCCTGGCAGCAGATAGTTGCGCCCGTAACCGTCAGCGACCTTCACCACATCGCCGCGATGTCCAAGCTTGTTCACGTCTTCCTTCAAAATGACTTCCATTGCAGTCTCTCCAGAGTTTCCGAATCGTGCCCCGCAGGCCCGTTCTACCTATCTCGTATCTACCAATCTCGTACTCGCTACCGGACTCCAGGCTCACAGCCTTTTGTCCGGCTCTGCGAATTAGTTAGAAGCGGGCAGCAAACGCCAGCAGCGCGATATTGCGCGACTGCTTGATCGCCTGGCTCAGCCTGCGCTGGTGCCGTGTGCATACGCCCGAAAGACGACGCGGAACGATCTTGCCGCGCTCAGCCACAAAGCCCTGCAACAGACGGACATCGCGGTACGAGATCGCATCGATCTTCTCCGTGCAGAACTTGCAAACCTTCTTGCGGCGGAAGAACTTGCGGCCGCCAGGGCCACCGGGGCCAGCCGGACGCGGTGGACGTGCGCCGCCAGGGCCCGCGTACGGGGGGCGGGGAGAGTGTGCTGCAGCAGCAGGAGCCTGCTGCTCGGACGGGGTGCTGTTCGTTTCGTCAGCCATCGTAAATTTCCTTTCAATGCCGTTGCGCCTTCACCCGCTCCAGACACGCTTCGGTGTCTCTGAATCGACAGGTCCTATCAGACCCATCGGAAGCCGGTTCCAGCCATTTCATCGTGCGTTACGCAATGTCGAGGTTCACTTCGATATCGCAATCCTCGAGCCATCGCAATCTTGTGCGGCCCAATTTGCAATCACGCCAAACTAAACAGCAGCAGTCTCAACCGGAGCATCCGCAACAGCGGGAGCTACCTCTGCTTCAGCGGGAGCCTCAGCTACCGGGGCCAAAGCCTCAGCAACTGGGGCCGAAGCCTCGGCGACTGGTGCGGGAGCCTGCGGCTGTACCGGCTGAGCAATCGGCTGTGCGCTGCGCTTTACCTTCGTGTCGCGCAGGGCCTTTACCTTCGCCAGACGCTTCTCTTCTTCGTCCATGCGCACGGTGATGAACTTGATCACTGGCTCGGACACGCGAAGACGACGCTCAATCTCAAGAATTCCTGCACCGGGGATCGCAACATTCAGCAGCACGTAGAAGCCGTCGTTGAACTTACGGACGGTGTACGCGAGCCGGCGACGGCCCATCTTCTCAACAGTCTTTACCTCACCACCACCGCTCACAACGTTCGCGGTGAAGCCTTCAATCAGCTTGTCGAGGTCTGCTTCTTCAACGTCCGGGCGGACGATGAACATGATTTCGTAGGTACGATTCATTCGTTTACTTCTTTCTGCGAAGTTCTGCTTCGCACCGCCCTGGCGTGTCTTCTGCCAGCCCGGTCTGGAATAACTCCTCTACATCAAAGCTCGCATACCAACCGCGAACCACTTACCAATCGCTTTTACTCACAACTCACAACTACTAACTAACAACTGTCCTATTAAACTCGTTCATCGCAGCGCCGACACCCTTCGTCAACGCCATCTCAACCGCACTCTTCGCGCGATCAAGTACTTCATCCAGCACCGCAAGCTCTTGCTTGCGCATCGGCGCCAGCAGATAATCCTTGCCGCCCGACTTTACTTCCCTGCCATCCGCCAACGCAGGTTTCCCAACGCCGATACGAATGCGAGTCCAACTCTCTGTACCCAGCGTTCCCAGGATCGACTTGATCCCGTTATGCCCGCCGCCTGAACCTCGTTCGTTCACTCGCAGCGTACCCAGCGGAAATGCCAGATCGTCATACACCACGATCAGGTCCTTCGCCGGGTCGGTCACTTCAAACTCCTGCATCAGCGCGGCAACCGAAAGCCCGCTCAGATTCATAAACGTCTCCGGCTTCACCAGTAGGACCTCTTCGCCTGCCAATCTCGCCTTCGCCGTCAGAGCTCTGCCCCGCCGGTTGGAGAGCACCACACCGCAATCCTCCGCGATCCGGTCCAACGCCAGAAACCCGGCGTTGTGTGGCGTGAACTGATACTCGATACCGGGATTCCCGAGTCCGACAACCAGTCTCACGCCACAAGCCCCCAAGCCTTACAACTACTTCTTCTTTGCATCGGCAGCCGGAGCAGCAGGTGCAGCCGCATCCGTCTTACCCTTCTTCGCAACTTCAGGCTCAGCCGCAGCAACCACTTCAGGTGCAGCCTCTTCCTTCACAGCGGTAATGTGCGCAACCGTCGCGCCCTCTTCGCCCAGGAACTTGATGCTGCCCGAGTGCGGCAGGTCCGAGATATGGATCACGCCATGCAGCTCCAGTGCGGACACATCGACATCCAGGTGGCTCGGGATGTCGTTCGGCAGGCACTCAACTTCTACCTCACGCATCACGTGCTCCAGAATGCCGCCCTGCATCTTCACACCCAGCGGAATGCCAACCAGTTGGATCGGCACCGACACGCGCATCATCTTGTCCATCGCAATGCGCTTCATGTCGATGTGCAGCAGGTGGCCCTTGATCGGCTCGTTCTGCCAGTCCACGATCATCGCCTTCACCAACGCGCTGCCTTCAACATTCAAATCAAAAATCGTATTATGGCCGGAATCCGAGTGCAGGATCTTGATGATTACCTTCGGATCCACCGTGACTGCCACTGCATCCTGGCCAGCGCCATACACAACTGCAGGAATCTTGCCGGCAACGCGTACGCGCCGTGCGTGGTTCTTGTTGAACTTGCCACTGCGGGGGGTTGCGACAACTGCGTCAAACTTTGTTGATGCCATGGTCCATCTTCCTTTCGGGCACGGAGTTCGTCCGCTCCCTTTGCGACTCTTCGTCGCTGCTAATCCTTCGCCTAGTTGAACAGCGTACTTACGCTGGTCTCCATATGAATGCTCTCAATCGCCCGCCCCAGAAGACCTGCAATCGAAAGCACCTTGATCTTGCCGACCTTCGCTGCATGTTCCTGCAACGGGATCGTATTCGTCACGACTACCTGCTCCAGTCGTGAATTCGCAATCCGCTCCACCGCAGGGCCCGAAAGCACCGCATGCGAAGCGCACGCATAAACTTTGTCTGCACCCTGTGCCAGCAGCGCTTCAGCCGTCTTCACCAGCGTTCCCGCCGTGTCGATGATGTCGTCGAGGATTAGGCACGTCCGGCCTTTCACATCTCCGATGACATTCATCACCTCGGTCACGTTGATATCGGTACGCCGCTTATCAACGATCGCCAGGGGTACTTCCAGCTTCTTCGCAAAGAACCTTGCCCGCTCCACACCGCCCGCATCCGGAGAGACAACCGTCAGGTTCGGCAGGTTCAGGTCCCGGAAGTAGCCCACCAGCACAGGGCTGGCAAACAGATGGTCCACCGGGATGTTGAAGAAGCCTTGAATCTGCGCTGCGTGAAGATCGACCAGCAGCGCTCGGTTCGCGCCCGCGGTAGTCAGCAAATCAGCAACCAGCTTTGAGGTAATCGCCACACGCGGCCGGTCCTTGCGGTCCTGTCTCGCATAGCCGTAGTAGGGAACCACAACCGTGATCCTTCCAGCCGAGGCGCGCTTCAGCGCGTCCATCATGATCAGCAACTCAACCAGGTGCTGGTCCACTGGAAAACACGTAGGCTGCACAACGAAAACATCCGCACCGCGAACGTTCTCGAGCAATTGAAAATGTACCTCGCCGTCGGAGAATCTCTGCAGCCGGGTTTCGCCCAGCGGCACACCAACGAACTTGCAGATCTCTTCTGCCAACTCACGGTTGGCCGATCCGCAAAAAATCTTGAAACGCTTGGCTTCACTCAGCTTCCCGGCACGTTTCTTTTCGGTTGCCGGGCTTGCTGTCTTACCCTGTCCGCCGGGCAGGCCTGTCGCGGAACTCGCTGTACCGGTTGGAGAGCTTGGTTGCGTCTCATCCACCGATGCTGCATTAGGGGAAAGTACCGCAGTCGTGTCTTGTTCGTTCACGTTTGAAACCTCCAGGCTGTTTGACCTTGGTTGTTCCTGCTGTTTGCTATTGCTGGATCACTCCAACCAGGACCTTGTTGCGGCCCCGTACCTCTGTACAGCTAAAAGCTCAAATGCAAAATCCCGTTTAGAACTTGTCTTGAAACTTCACAACCATGCAAAAAATAAAAGCTATCGGTACTTTCCTTACACTTCGAACTTCTGAATCTATGAAACCTGGTCCCTAAAACTTCGAACTTCTTGTTTCGAACTTCTAAATCCAAACCTCAAACTCTTCACTCCACCGCAGCCGCCGAATCCTGCTTTGTGCTTCCCTCGGCCTGCTCACATGCGGAGCCATTCAATCATTCCATCTCTGTGGCTCATTCGTTAGCGCCACGCAAGAAACCTAATCCATTCTCATTCCGCACGGCGTCGACAGGTTGGTTGGGCGACTAGGATTCGAACCTAGACAAAGAGATTCAAAGTCTCTTGACCTACCATTAGTCGATCGCCCAGTAAGTAAGTGCCTGCTGCCGCTTTTGCTACGCAGCAACCTTTGCCTACCCTGCGAACATTCTCGCCCAGTACTCCGGCCGGGGCAAGGTCTCAGTAAGAAAAGACTTAACCCCAAACTCAAAAGTGCGAGCCTGGACGCGTCGTTGAGCAGCCTCTGCATCCGCAATGGACCTGTAAAGTCCAAACAGTGCCGAGCCGGACCCCGAGAGCGCCGCATATAACGCACGCTGCTCAGTTTCGATACCCATCAACAATTGCTTGATTTCACGCAAGGAGGGATAGTCAGGAAAGACGACCGATTCGAAATCATTCGAAAGACCGTTTTCAACCCCGGTGCGGACAAGCGAGAGAAGGGTACTCTCCGCGAGATCATTCTCCAAATCCATCAAGCTTCCGCTTGAACCACCTTGTTTTTTCTCAAGGTATTGACCTGCTTCAGCAGGATCATGGCCGGGAACGATACCGGAAGTGCCAGGCTTTAGCCCATCTGTTTTGACTTTTTCAAGTCCAAAGACGGACGAATAAACGTGACTCAACTCCATAAGAGTATCGGGAACAGGGTCAGAAGTCAATCCGACGCCTATGACAGACCCCGCCTCCTCCACTCCCGGCCCGGCTCCCCCCACAAACGTCCCCCGCTCCGCCACCTTCGCATCCCAGGCCTTAAACGCCGCCGGAGTACTCACCCCCACCCCCGGCACCACCACCAGACACACCGTCGGCGGCAGGTCCGGCATCGCCTCCAGAACCTCCCCTCGCCCCGTTCCCAGCACCGCCCCACCCACCAGGAACAACGGCACATCCGAACCCACCGCCGCCGCCAGCTCCAGACGCTCCGCCTCCTGCAACGCCACCCCTAACTCCTTCTCCAGCCCCAGTAAAGCCGCAGCAGCGTTCGCGCTCCCCGCCCCCATCCCCCCCTGCACCGGCAGGTTCTTCTCGATATGAATCGCCACCTCTGCCAGTAGTGGACCGTCGGCCCCGCCCAACCGTTCCAGCGCCTTCTCCACCATCTTCCAGGCCGTATTCCGTCCATCCCGAGGCACAAAAGGATGATTCGTAGTGAGAGAAATTCTCGACCCGCCCCCACCCTCCAGCCGCCGAGCCGTCACCGTAACCACGTCGCACTGCGCCAACGTCTGATACAGCGTCAGCAACCCATGAAACCCGTCCGCCCGAACCGGCCCAATCCCCAACCCCAGATTTATCTTCGAATACGAACGAACCCGCGTAGCCATCCCATCATTGTAGTCAGCAGGCCCCCAACACCCTACAGACACAGCCAGCTACCCCTACCCCTTACGATTTACCAAGATTAGCCCGTCGCTCCTTCACAGCCCCCGCAAGCTCCCGCAGCAGCACATGCGTCTCCGCCCAGTCGATACAGGCGTCTGTAATGCTCTGCCCATACACCAGCGCCTTGCCGTTCACCAGGGACTGCGCTCCAGCCACCAGGTTGCTCTCGATCATCGCTCCAATAATGTGCTGCTTCGCGCTACTCGTCACCTGCTCCGCCACCGAGCGGCACACCGCACCCTGCTTGCGATAGTCCTTACCGCTATTGGCATGGCTGCAGTCGATCATGATGCGCGGCTTCGCACCTGCCTTCTCCATCTGCTCCACCGTCGACGCCACCGACTCCGCATCGAAGTTCGTCGTCTGCCGGCCGCCCCGCAGAATCACATGGCAATCCGCATTCCCGGAGGTCAGCAGAATCGCCGCCTGCCCCGTCTCCGAAGTCCCCAGAAACGTATGCGGATGGTTCGCCGAAAGGATCGCGTCAATCGCAATCTGCACATTGCCCGACGTGCCATTCTTGAACCCCACCGGGCACGAAAGCCCCGACGCAAGCTGCCGATGCACCTGGCTCTCCGTCGTCCGCGCCCCAATCGCTCCCCAGCTCACCAGGTCCGAGACATACTGCGGCGAAATCATATCCAGAAACTCCGTACCCGCCGGCACGCCCATCTCTGCAAGATCGAGCAGCAGCCGCCGCGCCATCCGCAGTCCATCGCTGATGCGGAACGACTCATCGAAGTAAGGATCGTTGATCAGCCCCTTCCACCCCAGCGTCGTTCGCGGCTTCTCAAAGTACACCCGCATCACAATCATCAGCTCGTCAGAAAGCTCTGCAATCGCCTCCTTCAGCAACCCCGCATACTCCCGGGCCGCAATCGGATCGTGGATCGAGCAAGGCCCCACCACCACCACCAGGCGATCATCCGACCCATCCAGAATGTTGACGATCTGGCGACGAGCCTCAAACACCGTGCGCGAAGCGTTCTCGGTGACAGGCATCTCTTCCTCAATAAAAATCGGAGGAAGAACAATTCGGCTGGACTGAATGCGGAGATTATTTGTGGGGTATGTCATGGCTGCTCAAATCAGAATACAAGGTTCAGCCGAGCTACCGCAGTTAAACGCTAGCGAATAGTACCTCGGATTGACTTGCCAGCATATGTTCCCCGCAGCTCCCAAGAAGCGCGTTTCCAGTACTTATGAATACACAAGGGAAATAGCGCCACACGATGTCATACTTGTTCCGTATGCCAATCGACTACGTCACTGCGTATGAGATTTCTCAGCGTGCTCCAGACTGGCTTTTTGCCTGTGTCGGCTTTATACCTTTGCTGGCAGGTGCGGTGATCATCTGGGGGAAGCGGCGCTTCAAGTGGGCACAGCCACATTGGGTCTTCGCAGTCTTTTGCATTCTATTTGGCGTCCTGTGGGTTTCAGCCGTAGGTTTCAGCACGATTCAGTCGGATTTAGCTGCGTACAACGCTTATATAAACGGTGAATACCAAATAGTAGAAGGAACCATCACGGATTTCCACCCGATGCCCTATGAAGGACATCAGGATGAGTGTTTTTCTGTTGGCGACCAGAGATTTTGCTATTCCGACTATGAAATCGCAGCTGGTTTTCACAATGCCACCTCACACGGGGGGCCTATCCGGGCCGGCCTGCCTGTTCGTATTGCATATAGAGATGGTCGCATTCTGAAGTTAGAACTACCTAGAAGAGATGTTCCAACTGCTGCACAGTCCGCAGCTGTTGCATCACAAGGACAACAACAGTGGCAGCAGAGAGCTGAGAATGATCCCTTCGAACGAGAGATGACTACAGCCGCGTTGTTCACAGCGGCGTGTTGGACATTATGGTGGAACTTGCAA
This sequence comes from Granulicella sp., assembly GCA_025359825.1. Lineage (GTDB taxonomy): Bacteria > Acidobacteriota > Terriglobia > Terriglobales > Acidobacteriaceae > Edaphobacter. Next base: position 4,033 of record JANYER010000395.1, on the reverse strand, counting down.
TGGAAACGAGCCATGAGGTTCTGGGTTAAGCCCCCTTATCGCTCGTGGGTCGAACTCGCTTTTCGAATCTTCTTCGCTTTGAATTTTCTTGGAGCTCTAGTTGCGCTGATACGGCAAATTCATTTACATCCACTATCTCAAGGTCACATTCTGACAACGATAGTGATCGCAAGCATTATGTGCGTGGTGGTAGCTCTGATGAGTGCCTTCACGCTTTGGATGGCACAGAGGCGCGACACTAAGAATCAGTCCTCATAAGTCGGTTTCTCTAAAGCCATCGCAGTCCCAATGCCGGAAAGCGGTCAGCCACGTCTGCCCCAAAAATTGAACCCCACCCAAAAATCTGCTATCAAGGCTTACTCCTCCAAGCCCGAGAAAGCAGCCCCATGCCCTCCACTCACCTCCGCACCACACTCCTCGCAGCCCTCCTCACCATCACCGCACTAAGCGCACAAGCAGCCCCACGCCACCCCACCCTCGCAACCCTCTCCCCCAACGCCCGCCAGCTCTTCGCCGACTCCATGCGCACCGCCGAAGCCTCCTTCGACCCCACCCTCCACCTCGTCCGCAAACCGCGCGACCCTCACGGCAACGCCATCGGCTCCTACATGGTGCGCGAGTCCAGCTGGCTCGCCCTCGGCCTCCTCCTCCGCGACCTGCCCGGCGACCGCGACCGTGCCGCCACCATCCTCACCACCGTCCTCGACAACCAGTTCACCGACCCCGCCACCCCCTGGTTCGGCTCCTTCAAACGCTCTCCCGAAGAGGCCACCCCCACCCTCGCCCACCACACTCACTACGTCGAGTACGACCCCAACTGGCGCCACTTCATCGGCACCACCTTCCAGATCATCCTTACCGAGTTCCCCGACCGCATCCCCGCCCCGCTCGCCACCCGCCTCTACCAGGCCATCGACCACGCCATCCTCGGCGAAGCCAACGAGCACCGCCTCACCCCCGCCTACTCCAACATCGCCCTCATGTACGGTGCCCTCTGGGACTTCGCCGCCCATCACCATCACGACGCCACCCAGATCGCCCAGGCCAACGCCTGGAACCAAGCCGTCTACACCCTCTTCAAGACCCACAATTCCTTCCCCGAGTACAACTCCCCCACCTACTACGGAGTCGATCTCTACGGCCTCGCCCTGCTGCGCAACTACGCCGCCACCCCGCACATCCGCGCCCTCGCCGCCTCCATGGAAGCCACCCTCTGGTCCGACATCGCCGACTTCTACCACCCCACCCTGCGCAACATCGCCGGCCCTTACGACCGCTCCTACGGCATGGACATGCAGTCCTACGTCACCGTCACCGGAGTCTGGCTCCGCACCGTCCTGCCCGCAGACAAAGCCCCGCTTCCCAACCCCGTCTCCTTGGCCACAGAACATTTAGGAGATCTATGGTTCGCCCCCCAGATCGTCATCCTCGGCACCCATATCCCCGCAGCCGCCATGCTCAAACTCCAGCACCTCGCCGCACCCCACGCCGTCCGCCGCATCATTGACGACAAGCGCACCGCCACCGCCTACATCGGCACCAACCTCATCTACGGCGGCGAACTCAACCCCAACCCCGACACCACCGCCGCCAACAACCAGGTCAGCCAGTTCCACCCCGCCACCCTCCAATTCCAAACCCCCTCCGGCTCCATCGGCTGGGTCCGCCTCCTCCACCTCTCCCCCATCGACGCCTCCGCCGACGCCACCGGCCTCACCCTCAAAACCACCTCCGGAACCCTAACCTTCCTCATCCACGCCCCCGGCCTAAACTCCAGCCAAGCTCCAGCCCAACTAAAAGCCCAGTCCTGGCAACTCCCCGGCCTGACCCTCACCGCCACCACCGACGCCACCGACGCCAAAACATTCAAAGCCGAACCCACCGACCACAACTACACCCTCACCTACACCAACGTCACCCAACTCCACCTAACCCCCAAACCCTAGCCACCAAACCCGAGGTCCTCCTTTCCCTCTCCAAAAATCCGTCATCCTGAGCGAAGTCGAAGGACCCCGAAGCAGCTAGCGCTGCCCCTACTCATCGGACCATTCAACCCCGAATGCCGGTGTCGGGTGCCGGGTGCGTTCATGCAGCTTTATCGCATGAGTGGGCATCGTGGAAAGCACGACCGCTCTAGAAAATATGGAAGTCCACCTCCACATTCACCTCCACCACCACCGGCTTCCCTCCCTCCATCGCCGGCCTGAACCGATACTGCTTCACCGCCGCAATCGCCTTCTCATCCAGCCCCATCCCCACCCCTTGCACCACCCGCACATGGCTCGGATTCCCCTGCGCATCCACCCACAGATTCACAATCACGTTGCCCGTAATCTTCGCGCGCCGAGCCTCTTCACTAAACTCCGCCGGAACCTGGAACACCAGCACCGGAGCGCTCACTCCGCCACCCACCCGCTTCGGCCCACCACCCGCATTTCCCCCGCTTCCCGGCCCAATCCCGCTGCCACGTCCACTTCCCAGCCCCGTCCCACTTCCATTCCCTAGTGAAATCCCAATCACCGGAGAGTTCGACACCCCAATCTGCGGCAGCGCGCTCTCCATCGTCACGTCCTGCTGCATCTCGATGGTCGGCTCTACTGCGATCCTCGCAGCCATCACCGGAGCCGACATCGGCGGAACAATCTGCACCTCCGCAGCGCGCGGCGGCGTCCCCTTCGCAACCGGAGTAGGTCCCTTCCGTCCTCCACCTCCACCCATCACCTTCTCCCGCACCATCGCCAACGGAGCAGGCGCAACCATCTGCACTGCCGCCATCTTCACCGGAGCCGACAGTTTCACCCCGCTCCGCACCAGCACCGCCAGCAACACCAGCGCAGCTACATGCGCCAGCACCGCAAAGCTGGTCGACCGCAGACTCCGCCCCGCCTTCACCCGCTGCACCGTATCAAACTGCAGCACCCGCCCCATCGGCCTTGGCACCTGCCCATCAGCTACAAGTGTCGGCCCGGCAGCCATCCGCCGCTCCATGCTCTCCGCCCACACCCTCTCCAGCAACCGTCCCGACAAGCCCGCAGGAACCGCCGGATTCGCCTGCTCCCCCCCCACCTCATCCAACATCGTCTCGAAGTCCATCATCGCTGCCTCCCCTGCTCCCGCTCGTACCGCCGCTTCAACTCCGCCTTCGCCCGCATCAACCTGGTCCGCACCGTGCCCTCAGGAATTCCAATCGCCGCGCCAACCTCACGCGACGTCATCTCCTCTACCGCACTCAGCAGCAATACCTGCCGCAGATCGTCCGGCAGCGCATCAATCAGCCGCTTCAGACACTCCCTCTCCTGCCCATTCACCGCACTCGCCTCCGGTGAAGCGCCACCATCCGCCAGGTCCATCTCTGCCACATCCTGCATCACCCCAGCCTTCGCAGGCCGTCGGTCCAGTGCCACCCGCCACACCGTCCGCGCCAGAAACGCCTTCTCGTTCTCCATCCGCCGCCACGCCTCGCCGCGATACAGCTTCAACACCGCCTCCTGCACGGCATCTTCCGCATCATGCGCATTCCGCAGCAAAGCAAACGCCACCCGAAACATCAACCCCGACTGCCGCTTCACGAGCGAAGCAAAGTCCGTGTCTCGCGCAACGAAATCCTCCCGTCGCCCATCGGACACGTCCCCACCATCCGCCACATCCTGTCGAACCCAGCTCTCCATCACCGGCAAGCCCATCGGTCCTTCTCTCTGCCCTACACCCACTAAGACCGACGCCGCCACCAAACTGTTCAAACTATTTTCAAATTCCCCACATCGGCCCCGTGATTCGCTCTTGCCGTTGTTCTAGCCGTTGCCGTTGCTCTTGCCGTTGTCGTTGTCGTTGCCCTTTTGGTTGTCATCCCGTAGGGATCTGCTTCTGTACTTGTCGTCGCACGACCCTCCCCTAAATTGTCATCCTGAGCGAAGGCACTCACAGCGCTATCGTGAGTGCCGTAGTCGAAGAGCCTGCCCTGAGCGAAGCCAAAGGGACCTGCTTCTGTTCTTGCCGTTCTAACCACCCAACTAAATCTTCCATCGCAGAAGGG
>JANYER010000366.1 GCA_025359825.1 Granulicella sp. | reverse complement strand
GCTTGCCAGCAATCGCCAGATCTAGCAAAAAGTAGGCTTCCACATAGTTTTGGGACACACCCAAGCCCAGGTAGTACGAAAGGCCAAGCAAGAATTGCGCTTCGACATCACCCTGCTCAGCCGCCTTACGAAACCAAAGTGCTGCTAGTGCGTCGTCCTGAGGTACGCCCAGACCGTCTTTATGCAAAAGTCCAAGTTTGAATTGCGCCCCGGTAACACCCTGCTCCGCCGCCTTGTGGTACCACGCTGCAGCTTGCGTGTAATCTTGCGGCACGTCCTGGCCTAATGCATACGTCAGTCCAAGGAGATATTGCGCCTCGGCATGGCCTTGCTCCGCTGCATTGCGAAACCAAAAGGCCGCTTGCGTATCGTTCTGGGGAACTCCTTGGCCCCTGTGGTACAGCCTCCCGAGACTGAATTGCGCTTCGGCGTTGCCTCCATCAGCATTCTTGCGGAACCTCGCCGCAATTTGCGTGTCGCTCTGCGAAACGTCTTCACCCTTTATGCGCGGTTCCTCAAAATTGAACTGCGCCTCGGCGAGGCCTTGATCCGTTGCGAGGTTCATCGTCTCCACTGCTATACCTCTGCGCTTCAAGTCCGCAAATATCTGTTCAAACGCCTCTTCTAAGGGGCAGTTTTTCTCTCCAAGCTCGTCAAGCGCTTTGGCAATGACATCGTGAAATTGGAAACGGTCACTTGTTCGGAGAGTAGGCGAGTAGATTACTTTGCCGCAAGGACGTAATCCTGCGGTTCCTGCTCCTACAGTGTTGCCAATCTTAGGTTCTAAGATTATGGTTGAAGGTTTCTTAAACAAGCTTTTCTTTGCCGTACTTACGCAGCATTGGAACGATTTATTTTGAATTCTCGCTACCTTACTTCCAAACAAATAGATCCGAACGAAACTGTTCGAGATGATCATTTTATGTATCTCCCAAAAAAATAATTATTCATGATTCGGGACTGCTTCGTAGCTTTATTCGTAGGCCTGAAGCCTCACGCTTCCACCGAAAACTAGGAGAAGAGGAACTCCTTGGTGCGGAGTTCTTTTACTGTGTAGCGCAATTTGTCGGCTTTGCGAATAATAGCAAGAGCCTAGAGCATTCGTGGTTGAACGGTTCGAGCGGTTTGGGTGATGGGAGCGTCTTCGGGGTCCTTCGACTTCGCTCAGGATGACAGGGTTTAGAGGGTGGTAAGAGAAAAGATGAGTCTCTATTGGAGGTAATTTAGGGATTCATCCTTTCGTGGGCGGTGATGAATTGCCAGCCCCATTGTTCGGCTAGGTCTTTGAATTCTGGGTTTTGGGTTCGGATTAGGTTGAGTTTCTTTTCGCGGCGCCAGCCTTTGAGTCGTTTTTCTCTGGATATGGCTTCTCCGATGCTGTCGTGGGTTTCGTAGTAGAGCAGGCGTGTGCAAGTGTGATCTTTGGAAAAGCCTTCGAAGGTTCCGTTTTTGTGTTGGCGGGTGCGAATGAAGATGTCGCTGGTTACACCGATGTAGAGTGTGCCGGAGTGGCTGCCTATGATGTAGGTGTAGCCGGGTTTCATGTTTTTCCTTTTATGCTCTGTGGGGATATGGGGAAGTTTGTGATGAGGATAAGCCCTGGAGTTTTGGGGTTGAGTGGTTCGGGCGGTTGGGGTTGCGTTGGCAGTTTCGGGGTCCTTCGGCTTCGCTCAGGATGACAGATTTATTAGTGTGTTTTAAAAATGCAAATGCAAATGCAAATGCAAATGCAAAGCGATTGCGACTAGCTGAAGAGGAACTCCTTGGTGCGGAGTTCTTTTACTGTGTCGCGTAGTTTGGCGGCTTTTTCGAATTCGAATTTTTTGGCTGCTTCGCGCATGTCGGATTCCAGTTTGGTGATGTAGACGTCCAGTTCCTGTTGGGTGGCGAAGTTGAGTTCGTCGGCGCCTATCTCTTCGGTGAGGTCGGCGTAGTCGGCTTTGAGGATTCCGGCGAGGCCCATGGAGATGGCGCTTTGGACGCTGGCGGGGGTGATGTTGTGCTCTTCGTTGTAGGCCATCTGGGTGGCGCGGCGACGGTCGGTCTCGTTGATGGCGCGCTGCATGGAGTCGGTCATCTTGTCGGCGTAGAGGATGGCTCGGCCTTCGAGATGGCGGGCGGCTCGGCCGATGGTTTGGATGAGGGAGCCCTGGGAGCGGAGGAAGCCTTCTTTGTCGGCGTCTAGGATGGCTACTAAAGAAACTTCTGGAAGATCTAGTCCTTCTCTCAATAGGTTGATTCCGATGAGGACGTCGTACTCGCCTTTGCGGAGGTCGCGGAGGAGCTTGATGCGTTCGAGGGTTTCGATCTCGGAGTGCATGTAGCGGCAGCGGACGCCTACTTCGGTGTAGTAGTTGGCGAGGTCTTCGGACATGCGTTTCGTCAAGGTCGTTACCAAGACGCGCTGGTTTTTGGAGGCGCGGTCGCGGATCTCGGCGAGGAGGTCGTCGATCTGACCTTTGACGGGGCGGATCTCTACGGGTGGGTCGATGAGGCCGGTGGGGCGGATGATTTGCTCGACTACTACGCCTGCGGCCTTGGTGAGTTCGTAGGGGCCGGGGGTGGCGGAGACGTAGATGATTTGGCCGGTGCGGGCTTCGAACTCTTCGAAGCGGAGGGGGCGGTTGTCCATGGCGCTGGGGAGGCGGAAGCCGTAGTCGACGAGGTTGGATTTGCGAGAGCGGTCGCCGTGCCACATGCCGTGGAGCTGGGGGACGGTGACGTGGGACTCGTCGATGAAGATGAGGAAGTCGCGGGGGAAGTAGTCGAGTAGCGTCGGTGGCGGTTCGCCGGGGAGGCGTCCGGAGAAGTGGCGGGAGTAGTTCTCGATGCCGTGGCAGTAGCCGACGGACTTGATCATCTCGAGGTCGAAGCGGGTGCGCTGGTGGATGCGTTGGGACTCGACGAGGCGACCTTCTTTTTCAAGCTGGGCCTCCCACTCGAAGAGCTCGGCAAGGATGGAGTCGGAGGCGGCTTTCTTGCGCTCGGGCTGGACTACGTAATGAGACTTCGGGTAGATGGGGAGGCGGGAGTACTTCTGCTTGACGGTGCCGAAGAGCGGGTCGATCTGGGAGAGGGTGTCGATCTCGTCGCCGAAGAGCTCGATGCGGTAGGCCATCTCGTCGTAGGTGGGGAAGACTTCGATGATGTCTCCACGGACGCGGAAGGTGCCGCGGCGGAAGTCGACGTCGTTGCGGTCGTAGAGGATTTCGACGAGGCGGCGGGTGATGTCTTCGCGCTTGATCTTCTGCCCTTTTTCCAGCATCAGCAACATGCCGTAGTAGGCTTCGGGCGAGCCGAGACCGTAGATGCAAGAGACGGAGGAGACGATGATGGAGTCTCTTCTTTCAAACAGACTGCGCGTCGCTGATAGGCGGAGCTTGTCGAGCTCTTCGTTGATGGTGGCCTCTTTTTCGATGAAGAGGTCGCCGGCGGGAATGTAGGCCTCGGGCTGGTAGTAGTCGTAGTAGGAGACGAAGTACTCGACGGCGTTGTTGGGGAAGAAGGTCTTGAACTCGTGATAGAGCTGGGCGGCGAGGGTCTTGTTGTGCGCGAGGATGAGGGCGGGGCGCTGCGACTCCTGGATGATGCTGGCCATGGTAAAGGTCTTGCCGGAGCCGGTGACGCCGAGGAGGACCTGGTCCTTCTCGCCGGCGGAGAGGCCGGAGAGGAGTTCTGCGATGGCGCGGGGCTGGTCTCCCTGAGGCTTGTAGGGGGTGGTGAGCTGAAAGTCCATGTCTGTAGGATATTGGATGCAGCGGAGTTATGTTTTGGAGGATGGAAATGATCGCAGGGACGGAGCTTTGGCTGATTCGACATGGTGAGACGGAGTGGAGTTTAAGTGGGCAGCATACCAGTCGGACGGACATCAGCCTGACGGAGCATGGGCGGAAGCGGGCGGAGGAGCTGCGGGCGTATTTGGGTGGGCGGAAGTTTGATGGGGTGATGGTGAGTCCGATGCAGCGGGCGCAGGAGACCTGCAGGATCGCTGGGTATGGCGACGTTGCGGTGGTGGAGGAAGGGCTGCGGGAGTGGGACTACGGGATTTATGAGGGGAAGACTACGGCGGAGATTCGGAAGGATGTGCCGGGCTGGAGTGTGTGGAAGGACGAGATTGTCGGGGGTGAGACGGTGGAGCGGGTGGGGGAGCGGGCGGATGGGGTGATCGCCCGGGCGCTGGCAATGAAGGGGGAGTCGCACCGGGTGGCGTTGTTTGCACATGCGCATATTCTTCGGATTCTTGCGGCGCGTTGGATTGGGCTGCCTGCTGATGGTGGCAGTCTATTTTCACTGGGGACGGGGAGCGTGAGCGTGATGGGCTGGGAGCGGGAGACGCGGGTGATTGCGGGCTGGAACCGGGGCTTCGAGGAGTAAGGCGGGAATCTGCTTGATTGCAGGGATGTTGGGTGGGATACTGCTGGAATCCTGCAGTAATCTCAATCGTAAGACGCGAGCCCGGGCGCTGGCCCTGGAGAACGCGGGTGCTCGACAGCCATGGCGACGAACGCAGTAGGTTTTGATGAGGGTGTGGTTGCGCCCGGGGTGGAAGAGGAGTTAGCCGGGCCGGCGCATGTTGCGCCAGTGAGTGTTGCTCCGGTGGCTCGGCAGGACCGGGTGAGCAGCATGGACGTGCTGCGGGGCTTCTCGCTGATGGGAATCCTGATCATGAACGTGACGGACTTTGCGTTCGGCCCGAAAAACTACTCGTATCCGCTGAGTACGATGAAGCCGGTGTTCCATGGGGCGCACTGGCAGGTGAATACGGCGGTTTGGTTTCTGCGCTGGGTGATTGCCGAGGGCAAGATGCGGGCGCTGTTCTCGATGCTGTTTGGGGCAGGTGTAATTCTGCTGACGGAGCGGGCGAAGGCGCGTGGAGCTGGGGTCCGGGTGGCGGACATCTATACGCGGCGGAATATGTGGCTGATGCTGTTTGGGATGCTGCATGGATACCTGATCTGGGGTGGAGACATCCTGTTCTACTACGGGACGGCAGGGCTGCTATTTTTGTTTCCGTTTCGTACGGTGCGGGTGAAGCGACTGGTATGGACGGCGGCAGTTTTACTCCTGCTGAACTCCGTTATCCAAATGGGGCATCTGTATGGAACGGCTTACGGGGCGAAGCAGGGCGCGGACAAGGCGAATGCCAAGCTGGCTAAACATCAGGTGCTGACTGAAGGAGAGATTGGTTCGCTGAAGCAGTGGAAGAGTACGCAGGAAGCGTGGCGGATGCCGGCGAAGAAGATGGCTGAAGATATTGCCGCCAACCAGAAAGGGTACTGGAAGGCGCAGGGGTACGTGGCGGGAAATGTGTTGATGGGAGAGTTGAAGGGAGCTTACTTCGGCTTCGGTGACTGGGTGGGGATGATGTTGCTGGGCATGGCTCTGTAC
>JANYER010000481.1 GCA_025359825.1 Granulicella sp. | reverse complement strand
CATCACCCTGGAGCCCGAGTACTACGGCGACATCGATCCCGAGCAGTATGCCATCCGCAAGCCCCTCATCTACTTCTGGCAGATGTTCGATCGCTCCCCCGCCGGCCTCAACCACTGGCTGGGCTTCAAGTTCCGCTGCATGCTCGGCCACCACATCTTCAAACATATGGGCAAAGGCGTAAAGATCTTCCACAACGTCGAGTTCACCTACGGCTACAACCTCATCATCGAGGACAACTGCACCATCCACAAAAATGTCCTGCTCGACGACCGCGGCGGCATCATCCTCCACGAGGGCACCAGCGTCTCCGACTACGCCAATGTCTACTCCCACACCCACGACATCAATTACCAGGCCGACGTCACCAACAAGGTCACTGAGCTAGGCCCCCACGCCCGCGTCACCTATCACGCCACCGTCCTCGCCGGCTCCAACATCGGCGAAAACGCCATGCTCGGCGCCATGGGCGTAGCCACCCGCTCCGTCCCACCCGCCACCGTAGCCGTAGGCATCCCCGCCCACGTCAAACGCAACAAGGACGCGACTTCCTAGCAAGTGTCAGTGCTTGCCTGTTAGTTCTCGTCCCGCGAAGGCCGTCGTCTTTCGGGCTGAAGGCCCGCGCTACCTTCAGACCTTCAATATCTCCTCCAGCAGAGCCGTCGTCTTTCGGGCTGAAGGCCCGCGCTATCCTAGCCTGGGGCGAAGCCCCAGGACCCCAGCCACCGAAACCTGCGGGCTGTAGGCCCGCGCTAAATCTATCAGCCCCACCCTACTTCAACTTCTCCCGCAACAGATCATCCACATCCCCCAGCTTGTCGCTCAGCAGATTCAGCTTCTTTGCCAACCCCTGGATCTCGGCCTCGGCCCGCCGATTCACGTCGTAGTCCAGTTCGCCGCGCAGGCGGTCTTTGGTGTCCTGCCGGTTCTGGCTCATCATGATCACCGGAGCCTGGATCGCCGCCAGCATCGACAGGAACAAATTCAGCAGAATAAACGGATAAGGATCCCAGGCCTTCCCGCGCAGAATGATGTTGATGGCGGTATAGGTCACCAGCACCACACCAAACGAAATAATGAAGTTCCACGAGCCGCCAAACCGCGCCACCGCATCCGCGATCCGGTTCCCAAACGTGGCCTTCTAGTCGATCACCTCATTCGGATTGCGATTCGCCCGGTCCCGAACCAATTGCTGATGCGCGTGCAACTGCCGTGCTAGCACCGTCAGCATATCCATCCCTGCCATTGGCTTCCGCTGCAGCAGAATCGTAATGTCGTTCCGGTCCACCTCCAGGCACACCGTCTCTTCGAGCGCCATCGCGTTGGTCTGGTGCGTGGTCTGCTCCAGCATCGAAGCGAATCCAAACAGCGCACCATGCCCCGGCGAATCCACCAGCACCTCCTGCCCGTCCTCGTCGAACGTCGTAACGTGCACGGCACCTGACATCAAAACGTACGCCTGCCCGCCAGCGTCCCCAATCTTGTAGATCCGTTGCCGAGCCGCAAACTTGCGCAACTCCACCTGCGACGCCAACACCGCCACCTCTTCGTCATCCAGAAGCCCAAACAGCGGAATATGCCGTGATTCAATCGGATCGCAAGCCATCGTTTACCTCAGTTATGTTCTGACCGCCAGCACGCAGCAGCGGAAACCTGCCCCGCTCGAAACGCACGTCACAGTCTTTCGGTAAGCTAACAAATATGAGTCAGCAAGTCGTCCTCATTCTCTTTCAAGTCGTCGTCCTCATCCTCGCCTTCAGCGTGCACGAGTGCGCCCACGCCTGGGCTGCCTGGCGTCTCGGCGACCCCACCGCCCGCATGCTGGGCCGCGTCACCCTCAACCCACTCAAGCATCTGGACCCCTTCGGCTCCGTCCTCTTCCCCCTCATCGGACTCGTCTACGGCGGTATGCTCTTCGGCTGGGCCAAGCCCACTCCCGTCACAGCGCGCAACTTCAAGCACTACAAACGGGACGACATCCTCGTCACCCTCGCCGGACCCGCCAGCAACCTGCTCTCTGCATCCATAGCCCTCATCCTGCTCGTCCTCCTCAAGCACGCCATCACCGGCGGCCCCATCGCTATCGTCACCGCCATGGCCATCGCCGACCACTACCCCGGCGTCTCGACCGAAAACCTACCCGCCCTCTTTCCCATCGCGCTCTTCCTGTACTTCGTCATCCTCATCAACCTGGTCCTCTTCGTCTTCAACCTCATCCCCGTTCCACCCCTCGACGGCAGCCGTATCCTCCGCCACTTCCTGCCCTACAAAGCCCTTCAGGTCTACGACCGCATCGGTATGTTCGGCATGTTCTTCATCATGATCATCGGCGGAAGCTTTATCGTCCGCATCTTCCTCTCCCCCCTCCAGAACGCCTTCGACTCGCTGCTCTTCAACCTCTAAAGATAACGTTGGATCAAATCTCAATTCGGAGGAGCAGGGGCCTTCAGGCCCCTGAATTCGTGGGCGTATTGCAGGGGCTTCAGCCCCGGAGGGACAGGATCGAAGCTCCCCTTAAATCACCCGCAGAGGCCCTTCAGCTCCACCCGAACCGCATCCCACCGCCATTTCCCGTAGAATCACATCTTGACTGTTATGCCTGAAAATACAAACATTGCTCCACGCCCCCGTGTCCTCTCCGGCATGCGACCTACTGGCAAATTGCACCTCGGCAACTATATGGGTGCTTTGCATAATTGGGTTCAGCTCCAGCACCAATACGACTGTTATTTCTTTATCGCCGACTATCACGCACTCACGACCGACTACGCCGACACATCTCATCTGCAGGAAAACATCCGAGAAGTCACATTAGATTTTCTCGCCGCAGGTCTCGATCCCAATCTCTGTACGATCTTTGTACAAAGCTTCGTGCCCGCTCACTTTGAGTTAAATGATCTACTTGGCATGATCACCCCGGTCACCTGGTTGGAACGCGTCCCGACTTACAAAGACCAGCAGGAGCAACTCAAGGAGAAGGATCTTGCTACCTTCGGCTTTTTAGGCTATCCACTTCTTCAGTCCGCGGACATTCTCGTCTACCAGGCCAACTTCGTTCCAGTAGGTCAGGATCAAGCCGCCCATGTGGAAATCACGCGAGAGATCGCGCGCCGGTTCAATTTTCTTTATCCAAAAAGCAAGAAGCCAGTTTTATTGGCGAACGCAAGTAAAGAATCGCAACAAGATGAAAATTCGGCAAATTACTATGAAGCGGTCGGCGATCATCTATTTAAAAGTCGATTGAATGATCCAGAACAGCTTTTGCAAGAAGACCCGACTTTATCAGAACCTAAGGTTCTTCTTACCCCATCTCCTAAGCTTCCCGGCACCGACGGTCGTAAGATGTCGAAGAGCTATGGCAACACCATCTTGCTCTCCGATCCCGAATCTGACATTCGATCCAAACTCAAGACCATGGTCACCGATCCCGCCCGCATTCGCCGCACCGATCCCGGTAACCCCGACGTCTGCCCGGTATACGACCTGCACAAAGTCTTCTCCTCAGACGAAACTAAACTCCAAGCGTGGGAAGGCTGCACAACCGCCGGGATCGGCTGTATCCAGTGCAAGGGCTGGCTCGCCGACGCTGTAGTCAAGGAATTAGCTCCTATTCAAGCTCGTCGTCGTTACTTTGAAGACAATCCTGCGGAGGTCGATGCCATCCTCGAAAGAGGCAATGCCCGCGCTAACGCTCGTGCCAACCAAACGATGCAGGAAGTCCGTTCTGCGATGGGTCTCAGATAGCCGCCATGCCTGAAGAAATCCTCCAGCCCGAACCCGAAGACACGACGGACCAGACCTCCCAGTCATCCTCCACGCCAGTGCCCGAAGCGCCCACATCCCCAAACTCCAGCGAGGCCGCAGACACTGCCGAACCGCACGTCCCCTTCGCCCTCGAACCCAAACCGGTTCCACCCGCCCCAGAGCCCAAGCGCCCTACCGCTGAAAAAGAAGAAGCCTCGCAATCGCCCTTCTCCATCACCGTAGGCCAGGTCTACGACGGCCCTTTCGACCTTCTGCTCGACCTCATCCGCAAGCAGAACATCGACATCTACGACATCCCCATCGCCCGCATCACCAGCCAGTTCCTCGAGTACACCCACCACCTCAAGCAGACCGACGTCGATGCCGCCGGCGAGTTCATCTACATGGCCTCGCTGCTCATCCACATCAAGTCCAAGACCCTCCTCCCCCGCGACCCCTCCGACCCCACCGGCGCCGACTCCGAAGACCCTCGCCGCGAGCTTGTCGAACGCCTCCTCGAGCACGAGCGCTTCAAAGCCGCCGCCCAGATGCTCATGCAGAAGCAACAGATCGAGGAAGCCACCTGGACCACTCCCGGCCTGCGCAACTTCCGCCAGGACGCCGGAGAGACCGGCCCCACCCTCGATGAAGATCGTGAGATCGCAGCCGACACCGTCGACCTCGTCCGCGTCTTCCAGGAGATACTCGGTCGCCTTCGTGCCCGCCCCATCCTCAACGTCGATGAGGAGTCCGTCACTGTCGCCCAGATGATCGACTACGTCAAACGCCGTCTGCTCATGGAAGACAAACCCGTCTCCCTCCGCCGCCTGCTCCACAACACCCACACCGAGCGCGCCCTTATCTGCATGTTCCTCGCCATGCTGGAGCTCGTCCGCCTCCAGGCCGTCCTGCTCCACCAGCCAGACCTGCAGGGCGACATCCTCATCAAGAAAACCGAAGCCTTCGACACCGTCTTCGCCGACCAGCAATCCACCCGCGACGACTGGCGCTAAATCCACGTAGCTCACGAGGAAAACCAACTCCCCGGGTGTCCCATCCTGAGCCCGTCTGATCGGGGGATGGGTGGGGAAAGCCACAACTCCAGGGCACCCATGATCCCGGGTGCCCCATGATCGCGACGGCCCCATTGTCGCTATCGTGGGGTTACGATTGTCCATCCCTTACACTCAAACCAAATGCTCAACCGGGGCTATGCCTACACCACCGTCATCCGCTCCGAAGACCACGGCCGCACCCTGCTCTCCCACCTCGCAAGCCTTTACCCCCACTCAACCGCACAAGCCTGGCAGCAAAATCTCGACAACGGCGAAGTCACCCTCAACGGCATCCCAGCCACCGGCAGCGAATCGCTCATGCCAGGCCAAACCTTCGTCTGGAACCGTCCACCCTGGATCGAGCCAGCCGCTCCACAGCACTTCGAAGTCCTCTTCGACGACCCCCATCTAGTAGCCGTCAACAAACCCAGCGGCCTACCCACCCTCCCCGGCGGCGGCTACCTGGAAAACACCCTCCTGCGCCTCGTCCAACAGCAATCCCCCAACGCGAACCCTGTCCACCGCTTAGGCCGCGCCACCTCCGGCATCGTCCTCTTCGCCAAAACCCCGCAGGCCGCCGCTCAACTCTCCGCCAACTGGAACACCCCCAAAGTCCAAAAAATCTACCGTGCACTCGCACAAGGCATCGCCCAGCAAGACACCTACGATATCCTCACCCCCATCGGCCTTGTCCCGCACCCACGTATCGGCTCCGTCTGGGCCGCCAACCCAAATGGCAAACCGTCGAAATCGGTAGCAAAAGTCATCACTCGCGCAACCAGCACCACGACCTTCGAAGTAAGCCTCTACTCCGGCCGCCCTCACCAAATCCGAATCCATCTGGCCTCCATCGGCCATCCCCTGGTAGGCGATCCTCTATACGGCCCAACCGGCCAGCCGCTTGAAGACCTCCCCGGCCTCCCCGGCGACGGAGGCTATCTCCTGCACGCCCAGTACCTGAACTTCCAACACCCCATCACCGGCGAACAGATCCACCTCGAAGCGCCTCTGCCGTCCGAACTCTCCTCACATCCGTAACAATATCGCCCACCAAGAGCAGGCATAGAATAGGCCTATTCCGGGGGCGTCCTTTGATCCTGAAGTACATGCGGCCTTTCATAGTTCTCGCTCTTCTCTCGTTCTCTTCAGCCGCACAGATTCACGCTGAAGACCTCTACGTCGCGCCCAAAGGCTCAGACAGTAATCCCGGCACCAAGTCGCACCCCTTCGCCTCCCTCGAACGCGCCCGCGACGCAGCCCGTGCCGCAAAGCATGACGCCCCCATCACCATCTGGCTGCGCGGTGGCGACTACCGCAGAACCACCACCCTCGCCCTTACCTCCGCCGACAGTGGTACCGCAAACGCCCCAGTCATCTACCGCGCCATGCCGGGCGAAAAGGTGCGAATCGTAGGGGGCGTACCCGTAAAGAACTTCAAGCAGTGGCACGGAGAGATTCTCCGCGCCGACCTCCGTGCCCAGGGCATCACCAACTTCGGAGAGATTCTCTCCCGCGGCATGGGCCGCCCCAACATCGCCGCACTGGAGCTCTTCTTCAACCGCCAGCCGATGACCCTCGCCCGCTGGCCAAACATCGGCTGGGCCTACACCGACGCAGCCACCCAGGACAAAGCCCCCAACCAATTTGCCTACGCAGGCGACCGCGCCGCCCGCTGGGCCAAAGCTCCCGACGCCTGGGTACACGGCTACTGGTACTACGATTGGGCCGATCACTACGAGCGCGTCACCTCCATCGACACCACGCATCACGTCATCAACACCGCCGCCCCCAATCCCAACTACAACTACCGCGCCGGGCAGCGCTGGCAGGTCGTCAACGTACTCGAAGAGCTCGACGAACCCGGCGAGTGGTACCTCGACCGCGCCGCGGGCATGTTGTACTTCTGGCCGCCGTCGCCCATCGCGTCCGGAGTTGCCGAAGTCTCTCTCCTCGATAAGCCGCTCGTCAGCATCGAGGCCGCATCGTATATCGAGTTCCACGACATTGCCTTCGAGCTCACCCGCGCCGACGCCATCGTCATGCACGACGCCACCCACGCGCGCATCGCCCACTGCACCATCGCCAACGTCGGCAACACCGGGGTCGTCATTCACGGCGGCTCCTCAGACGCAGTTGAAGACTCCGAAATCCGCAGCACCGGCGACGGCGGCATCGTCCTCGACGGCGGCAACCGCAAGACCCTCACCCCCGCCGCGCACCTTGCCGCCCGCAATCATATCCACGACTACGCCCGCTGGTCGCGCACCTACACCCCCGCCATCAACCTCTTCGGCGTCGGCAACCGCATCATCGGCAACACCATCGACCATGCCCCCCACTTCGCCATCTGGGTCCACGGCAACGACCACCGCATCGAGGCCAACGACATCCACACTGTTGCCATGGAGACTGCCGACGCTAGCGCCTACTACATCGGTGCCGACACCACCGAGCGCGGCAACACCGTCCGCAACAACTACTTCCACAACCTCGGCCTTGGCGACATCAACGCCGTCTACCTCGACGACGAATCCAGCGGCTCCTTCGTCATCGGCAACGTCATCCGCGGGGCCGCTCGCGGCGCAAAGATCGGCGGCGGCAACGACAACATCTTCGACGGCAACAAGTTCGTCGACAACGACATCGGCATCCACTTTGACGCCCGCGGCATGGGCTGGCAGCGCGCCTACTTCGACGGCACCAACCCCGCCCTGCTCGCCCGCCTCAAGGCCATGCCCTACCAGCAGGAGCCCTGGCGCAGCCGCTACCCGCAACTCCCCGGCTTCCTCGACCAGCCCGCCGGAATGCCCACCGGCAACGCCATCCACGCCAACCAGTGCTGGTGCAGACTCTGGGTCGACTACCGCGACAAGCTCACCGAAAAAAAC
>JANYER010000308.1 GCA_025359825.1 Granulicella sp. | reverse complement strand
AGCAAAATCGAAGCCGTCGCATTGATCGTCATCGAGGTCGAGATCGTATCCAGCGCAATCCCGTGGAACAGCCGTTCCATGTCCTCGATCGAGTTGATCGCCACCCCCACCTTCCCAACCTCGCCCAGTGCCAACGGAGCGTCCGAGTCATATCCAATCTGTGTCGGCAGATCGAACGCCACACTCAGCCCTTTTGTACCGTTCGCCAGTAGAAATTTGTAGCGCCGGTTCGACTCCTCGGCGTCCCCCATCCCGGCATACTGCCGCATCGTCCACAGCCGCCCGCGATACATCGTCGGCTGAATCCCTCGCGTGTACGGATACGCCCCCGGCTCGCCCAGCTCCTGCGCTGCGTCAAAGCCTGCCAGGTTCTCGGCCCGATACACCTGCTCTACTGGAATACCAGAACTGGTCTTCGGAATGGGAATGGGAATGGGAATGGGATTCGGACTCGTAGCCGGCCCCTTGGAACTCTTCGGATTGAGATTCGACGTCTGCCCCATGCCCCAGAAGTGTACGCGTTCCGGCATGCCCAGTGCCTACCTACCCTTGCGACCCGCCCGCAGAAATCCAGTCACGCAGAAGTAACCAAACACCACCGCCACCCCCACCGCAATGATGAACTTCATATGCACCTCATGGTTCGCGGCTGTGCCATGCATTGCACTCCGCAGCTTCCATGCGCCGGTTGCTGCAGACACCGCAAACAGCCCAAAGAACACTCCGGTAAACTCCAGCCACAGCACCCCACCAGCGCGTGCGAATGGACCCCACACCGCCTCGCCAAAACGCTTCTTACCCTGCTTCAACCCCGCCGCTGTAGTCCGCACCTGCGCCGTAGCCCTGGCTGCCTGCTCGCCCACCCGAGCTGCGGCTGACTTATTCTCTGCCTTCGCTGCTGCCTTTAGGGGTGCAGCGGAGGGATTCGGCGCAGCCGCAGCATCCACAGCCTGCGCCACCGTCCGCGCGGCCAGACGAGCTCCAATCCCCAATACCTTGCCAAACCGCACCGAATCCATATCTGGAAGTGTAGCCCGTACCCGCCACCCCTCCAAACATCCCCGGCAGAACCCACCCATCCACTCAGCCCTCACCTGCATCCAACCACACCGGTGGCAGCAGAACATCGCCAGCCATAGCCAGCATCGAATTCAAACAAGGAGTTTCAACCCATGAAGAACATTCTCTGGCTCACCGCTGGATTCTGCGCCGCCGCAGCAGGCGTCATCCTCTGGGGCCCACGCCGCACCCAGCCACTCCCGGAGCTCGCCCATCGTCTGCAGGAGGCTTGGTCCGATAACCACACCGTCGTGTAGCCTCTTTGACTCGACAAGCTCCATGCAAAACCCGTTGCAGCCACGCCCCTCCAAAGCGTATGGTGTCCATAAGCACCCGTCGCACCAGCTATACCCGCAATGCCGTTCCCGCCGGTCGCTTACGGCGTGGAATACCCGATGCGAGGTTGAGTATTTGAACCCACACGGCAGTCCGGAGGTGGCATTGAATCAGAAGGTCAAGAACCTTATCCAGAAGCTAGGGGAGGCCATTCATGAGTCGGTCTCCGAGTCCGAAGATATCGCTGGTGTTGTAAAAAACATCCGCGAACAAGGCTTTGATGTCCTGCTCATGCTGGAAGCTACCATCGGTCTCAACGAAGTTGCGGAAGACGATGCATCCGAGACCATCGACGCTGACTCCGACTCCGTAGACACCGCTCAGGGCCCTTTCACTTCCAACGACCTCAACTTCCTTAAGTCGCTCCGCATCAGCCTCAGTGAGGACTCTGACCCAGATTCCGCTACCGCTCAGGAACCGGAAACCCCAGACACCAACGGCTCCTGAACCTCTCGTTCCACCATCGCAACCCTTCTGGCACAGGGCGGTTCGGCTCTGCGCTGGCCTCCATCCCTCCGTTCACATGGATCCATATCACCGTGGTAGACTCTCGATTCTCTGAGTCAACCCGGGTTCTCGCGCATCCGGCGAATCAGGTCGGGCGTCCAACCGTAAAGCATTGGCACGTAATTCAGAGAATCGCACGTTGAGGTAGCAGGACTATGAGAGATACGCTTGGTGTTCTTCTCGCCGGTGGTGCCGGCGAACGGCTCTTCCCCCTCACACGAGACCGCGCAAAACCCGCCGTACCCTTTGCCGGCCAGTACCGCATCATCGATATCACCCTCTCTAACTGCATCAACTCCGATCTGCGTCACGTCTACATCCTCACCCAGTACAAGGCGCTCTCACTCAACCGTCACATCCGCGAGGGCTGGGGTCCCGTCGTAGCCAACGAGCTCGGCGAGTTCATCGAGATCCTGCCCCCCATGCAGCGTGTCTCCAAGTCCTGGTACCAGGGCACTGCAGACGCCGTCTATCAGAACATCTACTCCATCGGCTCCGAAGAGCCCAAGTACGTCCTCATCCTCTCCGGCGACCACATCTACAAGATGAACTACGCCCGCATGCTGGAGCATCACAAAGCCTCCGGTGCCGACGTCACCCTCGCCACCCTGCCCATCGCTCCGGATGAGGTTTCGGCCTTCGGTGTTGTCCAGGTCGAGCGCAACGGAGAGGTCACCGGCTTCGTCGAAAAGCCCAAAGAGACCAAGCTTCGTTCGCCCTTCAACCCCGACATGGTCGACGTCTCCATGGGCATCTATCTCTTCAACACCGATGTCCTGCTGCCCGAGCTCATCGCCGACGCCGAAGATCCCAACTCCAAGCACGACTTCGGCCACGACATCCTGCCCAAGTTGCTCGGCCGCTTTAAGATGCAGGCCTTCAACTTCGTCGACGAGAACAAGCAGAAAGCCCTCTATTGGCGCGACGTCGGTACCCTCGAGGCCTACTACGAAGCCAACATGGACGTGGCCGGTGTCACCCCTACCTTCAACCTCTACGACAAGTCCTGGCCCATGCGCACCCGTCCCTACCAGTACCCGCCCGCCAAGTTCGTCTTCGGCGAGCCCGGACGTACCGGCATGGCCATCAACTCCATCGTCGCCTCCGGATCCATCGTCTCAGGTGCCGTCGTGCGCAACTCGGTCGTCTCTCACGACGTCCGCGTCAACTCCTACGCCGACATCGACTCCAGCATCATCTTCTCCCACGTCAATGTGGGCCGGCACTGCCGCA
Organism: Granulicella sp.; assembly: GCA_025359825.1. GTDB lineage: Bacteria > Acidobacteriota > Terriglobia > Terriglobales > Acidobacteriaceae > Edaphobacter. The sequence continues at coordinate 3,699 of JANYER010000308.1, read as the reverse complement.
TCCGCCACGCCATCATCGACCGTGATGTCCACATTCCCGACGGAACCGTCATTGGCTACGACCCCGTGGAGGATAAGAAGAACTACTTCGTCTCCTCCAGCGGCCTCACCGTCGTCACCCGCGATTACTCCGTCTACGAGAACCCTGTCTCACCCGAGTTCCTCCAATCCGGCGGAACCTGGTAAATAAAAAACCAATAAGTCATTTCGCACTTAAAAAGCCTGGGCCGGAGAGAACTCTCCGGCCCAATCTTTTTGCTCGGCCATTCGCAGCTATTTGTTTCCGAACCGATAGACCACGCCGCCAGAGATCGCAAAGAACTCCCGCGTCTCCGTACCGAATCGCTCAATCATCAGGTCCGGCGAAAGCCGGATCGCCAGCCGCTTCGAGCGGTTGAAGTCGATGCTTGCACCTACCGCGCCAACCGGGGCCGTCTTGTTCGCATATAGACCTACGTTGTTGTACTGCGCCGGAATGTTCCCGGTGCTGTTATTGAACACACCATTCGCCACACCGCCATACGCGTGGAAATTCAACGCCGCATGTTGGTTCTTCGGCCCACGCACCTGCGCGCCAAAGAGTCCCATGTTCATGTAGACGAGGGGGCGTGTCGTATACGGGTTCGCTAGCACAGGAGTCGTACCTGCCTCACCGCGATACTCTGCACCAATACCCACGCGCTTGGTAACCCAGTACGTCCCCAGCACCTCGACGCCGGCCAGGTTCATTCGCTTCGGCAAGGCTTGTCCGGCCTGGAACGTCATCAGGTTGATGCCGCCGTACAGCTCCCACTTGTTGGCATACGTCACTGGAGCGGCTGCTGCCAGCTTCCCATTCCCGGTAGGCAGCGCCTGCGCCTTGGCCTGCCCGCTGCCAGCCATCAATCCCAGCGCCAAAATCATGCTGCCCAATCCAGCTCGCGTTCCGGTACGTCCGGTCAACGCCATCATCGTCTCAAACATCATTCTCAAAGGTCTACTTTCCCGCATCGTCAAAATCAAACCAAAATCCAGCGCACAACATTCGCTCTACTAAAGATATAACGTCCCAGCCACATCTGCCCTCTCCGCAGCACCGTATCTATTCCAGCAGCCCGAGAAGCCGCGCCTGTGCGACAATTGTTCTTGTCGCCGGCGCCTCCATCGCCCGGCTGCATGGGAGAAAACGTATGGGCGAACTATTTACACCAATGCACATGATTGTCCTCGCTGTTGTCGTCCTGGTCCTCTTTGGCGGCAAGAAGCTGCCAGAGCTAGGCAAAGGACTCGGCGAAGGCCTGCGCGGCTTTAAAGAAGGCATGAAGGGCGTCACCGAAGAGGTCAACAAGCCTGCCGACGCCGCGCACACCGTAACCCCCAAGCCGGAAGAGTCCGTCAAGTAAACGCAGCAGCAGATGCACTCAGCTCTTCTCGCGACACAGATTCAGATCATTCGAAAACCCAGATAAAAGCGGGTGCTCTCGTCCATCAACCGACAGAGGGCACCCATTTTCGTTGGTATCCATCGCATAGCGCTTCGCCAATTCCGCGCACTGCCATATTCCACAGGGACTTAGCCATAAATGGGTTGCGAGGCACAGGGGCATGTTCTGCAAACCTCTATCCAGTCCCCAGTCGTCAAACCCAGGCATAGCCATGCCGTCACCCTTCAGGCCACGCAACGGAACCACAGCCAATCACGTCTAACTGTTTGTTGAGAGTACAGCAAACAGTGACGGCCGCTAGTGACGGACGCTGTTCCCACTGGTAGTCTCATGAGTGTCATCCACAGCAGGTAATACTCGGCAAATCGCCTGTAAATTGTGTCCTTCACGGGCATAATGCCGAGCAGGAAGCACGGGAGCGTTCGAATTGGTCAGGCATATCGTATTAGCGGGAACATTAGCGCTGCTTGCACAGCAAGCAGGGCAGCAGCAGATCGCATCTCTCCCCGATGCACCCCTGCAGGCTATTCCGGACTCCCCACGCCCGCAACCTATCCTGCCCGGAGTCTCCAGCATCGCGCCCGGCAAAGGCACCACGCCGGAGTCCAACGGCGACGCCCCTAAGGCTGTCGATCCCCAGCAAAAGGAAGCCCCTACCAGCTCGCTCTCCGACCCCAACCCCAAGGCGAATCCCGCCGACCACTCCGACGACGGTGCAGCCCCTGAGCTTCCTGCTCCCGGTCAGGGCCCTGCCACCCTCTTCCGTGCAACCACCAACTTCGTCGAAGTTCCATTCACCGTGAAGGACAGCAAAGGCCAACTGGTACCGGCTCTCACCTGGCGCGATATTCGGGTCTATGAGAACAACTCCCGCCAGCAGCTTCGCCTATTCACCACCGACCCCTTCCCGCTCTCGGTGGCCCTGGTCATCGATCAGAGCATGGACTTCAACACTATGACGAAGGTGAACAATGCCATCGGTGCGCTGCAGGGTGCGTTCTCGCCCTATGATGAAGTCACCGTCTTCACCTATAACAACGGTCCCAAGCAGCAGGATGGCTTCACCGCAGGGCAGAGTGCCCGCCTCGGCGCAGTGCTGGAGCGCTCCAAGGGCAAGGGACGCGAGCCCATCTACTACGACCCCACCGGTCCTTTAGGTCAAAACATCAACATCAATCAAGGCGCATTGGCCAGCACCATGCCGCTTGTAAACCCCACCCACGGCCAGAGCCAAAGCAACATCCAGAACATGCCCAAGGACGTCCACACCCTTAACGATGCAATCCTTGCAGCGGGCATCTCCACCACTAAGGCCGGCAAGGGCCGCCGCCGTATCGTCTACGTCATCTCCGACGGCAAAGAGTACGGCAGCACCGCCAAGTACAAGGACGTAGTTAAATACCTCCAGACCAACAAGGTCGCAGTCTACGCAACTCTGGTAGGCGACTCCTCCATCCCCGGCCTTGGCTTTATGGAGCGCATCCATCTGCCCTTCACCATGCGCGACAACATCCTGCCCATGTACACCGAAGCCACCGGTGGCCAGATCGATCCTGAGTTCCGCCAGAAGGGCATTGAGGAGAGCTTCGCTCGCATCACCGAAGAAGTTCGCACCCAATACACCGTCGGCTACTACTCTCGCGAGCCCTTCATCGATGGCAAGTACCGCACCCTCGAGGTCCGCGTCCTGCGTCCTAACCTGCGCGTGATTGCCAAGAAGGGTTACTTCCCAACTCCCGAAGACCTGCGGCCAACTCCGCCTGCCGCAACCGGTGCAGCTCCGACATCATCCGCCCCGCGCTAGCCAGCAAATAGTAAGGAACGAGACAGTCCCGGTATGAATCTTTCTGCTGTACAAACAGTCCTGCTGGCAGCTCTGCCAGCAGGACCTCTTTATGCCCTCACCGCCGCGCTTCTCTGGGGTGGCGGAGACTTCTCCGGCGGCATGGGCGCCAAGCACGCAGGCGGAACCATGCGCGCCGCCCTCCGCGTCGTCCTGCTGAGCCACACCATCAGCTTTTCCGTCCTTCTCCTGGCCGCCTACCTGCGTGGAGATGCCTTCCCGCACGGAGCACCCCTCGCCTGGGGTCTTGCCGCAGGCATCGCCGGAGGCCTCTCGCTTACCTGCTTCTACATAGCCCTCTCCCGCGGTGCCATGGGAGTCTCAGCAGCCGTCAGCGGTCTCTTGGCCGCCGCCATCCCTGCGATGGTCTCCATCTCGCAGGAAGGCTCCCCCGGCACGCTTCACCTCACCGGATTTGCCGTCGCCGGATTGG
>JANYER010000303.1 GCA_025359825.1 Granulicella sp. | reverse complement strand
GCCGGAACGCTGGCCCGGTCGCGGTCCGTAATCGGCTCACGCGCCGCCCTCTGCTGGGCTGCTGCCGTGTACTCGCCCGAGGTCCGTGCCGCTGCCATCTGCGGACGGCCACCATTCACGCTTGCCAGTTGCGACCGGTCTGCACGAGCCGCAGCAAAGTGAGTCTGCTGCTCACCAGTCGGGGCCACATGCTGCTCCCGGATCGCCGCCTGCTCCTGCGCGCTGGCCCGGGCCTGCACACCGCCTGTACCGCCGTTGTAGCTCACACGGTTGATGGTCGTATTATTCACGATCACCGTCTTGTTGTAGACGTTGTGAACATTAGTGACATTAATGTTGTTCACGGTGCGGTTGTAGGCGAATGCACCATGGTTCCAGTACCCGCCCTCATACCCGACGCCGCCATAGCCAAAGCCATAGTTCACGCCGCCATAGAATCCGATATGCGAGCCCCAGTACCCTTCATGGAACAGGTACCGCCCGCCACCCCAGCCCCAGAAGCCGGGAGTCCACAAATAGCCGACCTGCGGCGGACGCACCCACACACCGGGAACCCAGTAATATCCAGCCGGACCCCACGCCCAATAGCCCGGCGTCCAAAGAAAGCCATCCCCAGGGCAAAGCGGCTGCGTGTAAACCGGCAATGCCGGCGGTGCAATGCCAACGGAGATAAAGATGCCGGCAAACGAAGCAGCGGGAGCGACCAGCAAAGCACCAGCCACGATCAACTTGCGTACACTGCCGAAACTCGTGATCGAACGAAAGATTCCCATATCCCTACTCCAGACCGAACAAACTAGACTGCCACGTCCTGTTTCAATTAGACCCGCAACCCCACCCAAAGTTCCGCATGAACTGTAACTCATCTAAACTCAAACCCAGCACCCAAAAAGGTTGCCCGGCCCCCAAACCACTACCCACTACCCACTACCCACTACCCACTACCCAGTCCATCGTGTCCGATAATTTTGCCCAACTCGTAAAGCAGCAAGCCGACATCGTCAAAATCGTCGGCGACTATCTGAAGCTGCGCAAGACAGGTGCTCAGAACTATACCGGCCTCTGCCCCTTCCATAAGGAGAAGACTGCCTCCTTCTCGGTCAACGCCAATCACGGCTACTTCTACTGCTTCGGCTGTCACGAGAAGGGCGACGTCTTTACCTTCGTCATGAAGCTCGAGAACATCAGCTTCCCCGAGGCTGTCCGCGCCGTCGCCACCAAGTGCAATATCCCGCTGCCCAAGCGCGACTTCAGTTCGCCCGAAGAGGCCCGCGACGCCGGCATCCGCAAGCAGCTCATCGACATTCATGAGGCCGCCACCCAATACTTTGAAGCGCAGTGGAAGTCCCCCGCCGCGGCCCGTGCCCGCGAGTACCTCACCAACCGCGGCGTCAGTGCAGACACCATAAAAACCTTCCGCATCGGCTTCGCGCCCGACGACTTCAACGACATGCGCGACCGCTTGAAGCCGCACTTCAACGAAGAGGTGATGCGCGGCTCCGGCCTCTTCAGTAGTAAGGAATCACCCGACGGCTCACCGCAGCCCATCTACGCCCGCTTCCGCAAACGCATCACCTTTCCCATCGCGAACGAGCAGGGCAAGACCATCGCCTTCACCGCCCGCGCGCTGGAAGAGGTCGACGACAAGGGCCGCCCCATTGCCAAATACCTCAACTCCCCTGAGACCGCGCTCTATACGAAGGGACAAGTCCTCTTCAATCTCGACAAGGCCAAGGCCTCCATTCGCCAGCTCAACTTCGCCGTCCTGGTCGAAGGCCAGATGGACTGCATCTCCGTCTTCATGGCCGGCGTGCAGCCCGTCATCGCCACATCCGGCACCGCGTTTACCGAGATGCAGGTCCGCCTGCTCGGCCGCTTCACCAAAAATGTCGTCGTCAACTTCGATCCCGACACCGCCGGCACCACCGCCGCCGAAAAAGCCATCGCCCTGCTCACCGAAGAGGACTTCGAAGTAAAGGTAATGACGTTGAGCGACCCGCAGGGCAGTCAACAGACCGGCCTCGACCCTGACCGCTTCGTCCGTGAGCACGGCATCGCCGCCTACACCGACGCCATCCGCAACGCCAAGCGCTACTCCGACTACCTCATCGAGCGTGCCCGCCTGCTCTTCCCCTCTCGCACCGCCGACGCCAAGGTGAAGGCCCTCAACTTCCTGCTTCCCCACATCCGGCGCATCCCCAACCGCATCCAGCGCGATGAGTTCGCCGCCGCCGCCGCACAGTCCCTCGCCATCGACTCCGCCATCCTCCGGCAAGAGCTCAAGCAAGCCGCCGCCACCCGCACCGAGAGCGTCCGCGCCCACACCGCCGAGCCCGCCAGCGAGATCGAGCGCGTATTAATACGCGCCTTGGTCTTAGGCGAAGATGAACCCGCCCGCTCCATCGCCAGCACCCGCCTCACCGAAAATCCAGCGTGGTTCGAGTCCCTCCCCGCCGCTGCAATCCTCGAGTATCTCGCCAACGGCCCCGCCCCGGAGAACCCCCTCGACGCCGCCCCCGACCAGGCCAGCCGCGTCCTGCTCGCCCGCGTCCTCGACCAGTCCCCCCACGAGTCCAGCGGCCCCGCCACCTCCCTCGTCGACCAGGTCAACCACGCCCTCGACGAGCTCGAACACCTCTACATCCAACGCCGCCAGCGCGAACTACGCATGCAGATCGCCGAAGCCGACCGCAGAGGCGATGAAGCCATGCGCAAGACCCTCGAAGCAGAAAAACTCCAGATCGACCGCAAACTCCGCGAGTACTAACGAGAGAAAACTCATTCGGACGCAGCGTTATCTCGCCGGCTGAGAGCCCCAACCTACCGTAGCCCGCAGATCATTCGCACTTCGGGCTGCAGGCCCGAGCTATCGTAGCCTGGGGCAAAGCCCCAGGATCCTCCACCCCCCAAAAAACCTGCGGGCTGAAGGCCCGCGCTAAATCTGTCGTACAGCGACTACACTCCAAACCCCGCCCCTACCAACATGCCATCATAAAAAGACATGCTCATCTCCCTGCCCCCCGGCCCCTTTGGCGCTTACCTCTTTGATTGTGACGGCACCATCGCCGACTCTATGCCGCTCCACTACATCGCCTGGAGCCAAGCCCTCGCCGAGCATAACTGCCCCTTCCCCGAGCCCCTCTTCTACTCCTGGGGCGGCATGCCCGCCGACCAGGCCATCGACACCCTCAACCGCCAGCACAACCTCGCCATGCCCATCCAGCAGGTCGCCGACCGCAAGGAGTCCCTCTACTACGACCTCCTGCCCCAGCTCCAGGCCGTCCCCGAGGTCCTCGAACACATCCTCCTCAGCCACGGCAAAATCCCCTTCGCCGTAGTCTCCGGCAGCACCAACGAGTCCGTCG
>JANYER010000282.1 GCA_025359825.1 Granulicella sp. | reverse complement strand
GGTGATGTTGTAGGTGGCGGCTGGTCCGGCGAGGATGAGATTGCCCCCGGCGGAAACCGTGCCGCCGCTTTGGTTGTATGTGGAGGCGTAGGTGCTGCTGGCGATGTTGATGAACAATGGTGGCGGTGCCTGGGACAACGCGAAGAAGTTCATCGAGACCGGGCAGTACGGCGGCAAGAAAAGCGATGCACACAAAGCGGCGGTAGTCGGCGATACGGTCGGCGACCCGTTTAAGGACACTGCTGGACCAAGCCTGCATGTACTGATCAAGCTGTTGGCTACGATCACGCTGGTGCTTGCACCGCTATTTGTGTGATTGCTTGTGCGGATAGGCTACGGTAGATGGTGTGGGTCGTCTCTTGGGAGGCGGCCCTTCCTTTTGAGTGTGATGGGACGGAAGGGGGTTGTGGAATGAAGCGGCTGCGAGACAGTACAATCCAGTCTGGCGGAGGTGACCGAATGGCAGCAAGCGTTACGTCGAAGGTCGAGAAGAAGATGACGGGGCAGCGTGCTGTTCGTACCGAAGGTGCGGCGACTGATCTGTCGCCAGAGCAACTGATCGAGTTCTATCGGCTGATGTATCTCTCGCGCCGGACGGATGATCGCGAGATCGTATTGAAGCGCCAGCAGAAGATATTTTTTCAGATCTCGTGCGCAGGACATGAGGCCCTGCTGGTGGCGGCGGGGATGGCGATGAAGCCGGGGTATGACTGGTTCTTCCCGTACTATCGCGACCGGGCAATCTGCCTGACATTAGGGAATACGGTGGAGGAGCAGATGCTGCAGGCTGTAGGCGCAGCGGACGATACGGCCAGCGGTGGGCGGCAGATGCCATCGCACTGGTCCAGCCGAAAGCTCAATATCGTTACGCCAAGCTCTTCGACGGCGACGCAATGTCTCCATGCCATTGGGTGCGCGGAGGCGGGGCGTTATTTCTCGCAGCATCCTGACGCAGCGGGTAAGGCGGACGGAGACTACCGGGCCTATAAAGATGTTAAGTTTCACAGTGACGAGGTGGTGTATGTGTCGATCGGGGAAGGGTCGACAAGCCAGGGAGAGTTCTGGGAATCGTTGAACACGGCTAGCAATGGGAAGCTGCCGGTGATGTACGTAGTGGAGGACAACGGCTACGCGATCTCGACGCCGGTTGAGGTGAATACGCCAGGGGGAAATATCTCGCGGCTGGTGGCGAACTTTCCGAACTTCCACTTTGCCGAGATCGACGGCACTGACCCGATTGCGAGTTATAAGGCGATGGTGGAGGCGGTGGCGTACTGCCGTGCGGGGAAGGGGCCGGCACTGGTGCATGGGCATGTGATTCGTCCGTACTCGCACTCGCTGAGTGATGATGAACGGGCGTACCGGTCGGCAGGCGAGATTGAGATGGATGCGAAGCGCGATCCTATCTCCCGGATGCAGATGTGGCTACTGCGCGAGGGGATTTTGGATGCGGAGGGCATCAACAAGCTGGAGCGGGCTGTCGACGAAGAGGTGCAGCGCGCAGCCGACCGTGCGGTGCAGGCGGTCTTGCCAGTGGCTACTAAAGAGGCGATTCTGCAGCATGTGTATTCGGAGGATCTGAGCCCGTCGGATGCGCGGTTTGCTACTGAGCCACAGGCGACGGCGGACTCGACGGAACGCACTATGGCCGATCTGATCAATACCTGCCTGAAGGACGAGATGCGGCGGGATGAGCGGATTGTTGTATTTGGCGAGGATGTTGCCGATGCCACTCGTGATGAAGATTTGAAGAGCGGGAAGATCAAGGGGAAGGGTGGGGTCTTCAAGCTGACCTCGGGGTTGCAGGCGGAGTTTGGCAGCGACCGTGTGTGGAACAGCCCGCTGGCGGAAGCGAATATTGTGGGCCGCGCGATTGGGATGGCAGTGCGTGGCATGAAGCCGGTGGTGGAGATCCAGTTCTTCGACTACATCTGGCCGGCCATGCACCAGATGAGGAATGAGCTGGCGCTGGTGCGGTGGCGGTCGAATGCGGGCTTTAGCTGCCCGCTGGTGATGCGGGTGCCAATAGGCGGATATCTGACGGGCGGCTCGATCTATCACTCACAGAGTGGGGAGAGTATTTTTACGCATACGCCGGGGGTACGGGTGGTGATGCCGTCGAATGCTCTGGATGCTCTTGGCTTACTGCGGACGGCGATCCGGTGCGACGATCCGGTGCTGTTCCTGGAGCATAAGCGGCTGTACCGGGAGACGTTTGGGCGGGCGGCGTATCCGGGGCCGGAGTACTGCATTCCGTTTGGGAAGGCGAAGGTCGTGCGACCGGGGAAGGACCTAACTGTGGTCACTTACGGGGCTGTCGTGCCACGTGCTTTGCAGGCGGCGCAGAAGCTGCACCGCGATACGGGAATCGACGTAGAGTTGATCGATCTGCGCAGCCTGAGTCCCTACGACTGGGAGGCGATTGCGGAGAGTGTTCGCAAGACGAATCGCGTGATTATTGCGCATGAGGACATGTTGAGCTGGGGGTATGGGGCGGAGATTGCGGCTCGGATAGGCGACGAGTTGTTCCATGACCTGGATGCTCCAGTGCGACGGGTGGCGGCGATGGATACCTTTGTGGCGTACCAGCCTCAATTGGAGGATGTGATTCTGCCACAACCGGAAGATCTGTACCGGGCGATGGTGGAGTTGGCTGCTTTTTAGTACCCCCTCCCCCTCCCCCTATATTGCGCAAAGTCTTCCAACCATTGCGTTTAAGGGTGGACTTGCTGCGGCGGATGGGAGAGGCGTGGCGCGGGCCGGGAGACGGTTGCACGGCGTGCGGGTGGTTTGGGGGTGGGGTTTGTCAAGTGCCCCAGAGCCGGTGGCGTTGGATTGCGGCAATGGAATGTGTGCCCTTTACGCAACTGAACGTTTGCATGTGGGTTTGTCTGGATGTGCAAGATAATCGGGCGACTGAGTTTAGGCCTGCTTTTGTTCGCGAGTGAAGGAGATTCCCATGGCGTCATCGATCAAACGGGTTGGACGGTTGGCTGGGCAGGTTTGGGTAGGATCGTTGCAGGCGGTGGTGGCTGCTGGGCTGTGCTGTCTGCTGGTGGAGCAGCCTTTGCTGGCTGCGGGGATGGCTGCTAAAAAGACAGCGGGGGCTGTGCCGCAACTGCAAGGCGAGCAGCGGACGCTTCATGCGTTGAACCGGCTTACCTTTGGACCGCGTCCGGGAGACGTGGAGATGGTGCAGCGGCTGGGGTTACAACAGTGGTTTGAGCGACAGTTGAACCCGGCAGGGATCGATGACTCGGCGCTGGAGCAGCGGCTAGACATGTTTCCGGCGATGAAGATGCAGCAGGCCGAGCTGATGGAGCGTTATCCCAGCCCGCAGGTGCTGCGGCAGATGATTCAGACGAATGCTCCGTTGCCGAGTGATCCGACGAGACGGGCGATCTACGCGGACCAGATTGCGTTCTACAAGATAGCGCAGGCAAAGAAGGCTGCCGAGGGTGCGGCGGCGAAGACTCCTGCGGCTGATATGGACGGGATGGCTGCTGGGGGGCAGACACCGGCGATGACGGCAGGTGGCGTGGCTCCGGCCAAGGCGAAGGGCAAGCGTGGGGTCGACCTGCTGGGCGATGGGGTGATTGGTGGCAAGAAGGAGAAGCCTGCGGCAGAGCAGGATTCGATGGCCATGGAGGCGGGCAAGGTAGCGCTTCCGGGCGACAATGTGGACCCGACTACCCCGGCGATGAAGGTGCATGAGGAGCAGTTCTACTCGGGGCTGGAGGCGGTGAAGATCATCAACCTGCCTCCGGATGAGCGGGTAATGCGGCTGCTGTCGATGCAGCCGAAGGAACTAATCGACTTTCGCAAGAGCCTGAGCCAGGCTGAGCTGGGTGCACTGGTGCAGGGCATGAATCCGCTGCAGCGGGAGACGATTGGGGCGCTCCAGGGGTCGCCGCGGCTGATTGGCGCGGAGTTGCTACAGAGCCGTCTGCTGCGGGACATCTACAGCGACCGCCAGCTGGAGGCGGTGATGACCGACTTCTGGCTGAACCACTTCAACGTCTATATAAAAAAGAACCAGAACGAGCCGTATCTGCTGCCGTCCTATGAGCGGGATGTGGTGCGGCCGAATGCGTTGGGCAAGTTTGAAGACCTGCTGGTAGCGACGGCGAAGAGCCCGGCGATGCTGATGTACCTGGATAATTGGCAGAGCATTGGGCCGGATTCGCCAGCGTCGAAGAACGGTAAAAAATATGCCGACTTTGCGAAAAATCCACAGGTGAAGCAGGCGTTGAAGGACCGCGGCTTGAATGAGAATTATGCCCGCGAGCTGATGGAGCTGCATACGCTGGGGGTGCAGTGCGAGGTGAGTGCGGACCGTCCGGTGAGCGACCTGCCGAAGTCGTGCGGGCAGGGTTATACCCAAAAGGACGTCACCGAGGTGGCGCAGGTGTTGACGGGCTGGACGATCGACCGTCCGTACCGCGGGGGCGAATATAACTTTGAGCAGCGCCGGCATGAGCCGGGGTCGAAGACGGTGCTGGGGACAACGATCTCTGAAGATGGGGAGCGTGAGGGGTTACAGGTGCTGCATATGCTGGCGACCAGCCCGGCGACGGCGCAGTTTATCTCGAACAAGCTGGCGATACGGTTTGTGAGCGATACTCCTCCGCAGGCGTTGGTGGACAGGATGGCGCAGTCGTTTGTGGCGAGCAAGGGCGACATCAAGACGGTGTTGCGCACGATGTTCAACGCGCCTGAGTTCTGGGCGCCTGAGGTGTACCGGGCAAAGGTGAAGACTCCGCTGGAGTTTGTGACGTCGGCGGTGCGGGCGAGCAATGCCGACGTGGTGAATGCCATTCCGCTGGTACAGGCGCTGGATAAGCTGGGGATGCCGCTGTACGGGATGCAGACGCCGAACGGCTATAGCTGGATGGCGGAGCCGTGGGTGAGCACCAGCGCGCTGGTGAGCCGGATGAACTTTGCACTGGTGCTGAGCGGGAACCGACTACCGGGGACAAGGACGGATTGGCCGCAGTATCTGGCGGGGTCGCCGGGCAACTCGTTGTTGAAGCCGGCCAGCTTCAACCCAAGTGAGCCGGACGAGCTGACGATGTTGAAGGAGAAGAAGCTGGAGGCTCTGTTGTTGGGGCAGCCGGTGAGCGACCGCACACGGGAGACGGTGCTGCAACAGTTCCAGGATGCGACGGCGCAGCAGCAGGCGGAGAAAAACTTTCCGATCAAAGCGACCGATCCGGAGATGATGGCGGGAGCGTTGCCGGGTGGGTCGATGGCGTATCTGGAGGACAGGCCGAAGGCGGTGCCAGTGGACCAGCAGGCGGCGACGATGGCCGGGTTGCTGCTGGGGTCGCCGGAGTTCCAGCGCCGGTAGGAGAGATTCAACTTTTGCGCGAACGATGTAGAGACAGCGCGAAACTATGCAGTCAGTATGGGTTAATACCTGTGGATGCTGGTGGCTCTACCAACACAGCATTGGCCAGCCTGGGCTGGTATGGGCTCGAAGGAGATAGCAATGAATATCAAACAGATGATCGACCAGAGCAATTGGGGTTGCGATATACAGGGCCGGGATGCCGCACGGCGGGGTGTGACGCGACGTGGGTTTATGAAGGGCGGCGCGCTGGCACTGGTGGGGACTTCCGTGATTCCAGCGTTCTTGACGCGTAGCGTGATGGCCGAGGTTACGACGGCTGCGGCGAACAAGAAGAAGCTGGTGGTGCTGTTCCAGCGCGGTGCGGCGGATGGGTTGAACATCGTGGTGCCGTACAAAGAGAAGAACTACTACGCGATGCGGCCTTCGATTGCGATCCAGCAGAAGGACGTGCTGGATCTGGATGGATTTTTTGGGCTGCACCCTTCGATGGCATCGTTCAAGCCGCTGTATGACCAAGGGCATCTGGCGATTATTCATGCGGCTGGCTCTCCGGATACGACGCGGTCGCATTTCGACGCGCAGGACTATATGGAGAGCGGCACTCCCGGTATGAAGGCTACTCAAGACGGATGGTTGAACCGAGCGTTGCAGCAGGAGCCAGCAGTGGCGGGAGCAGGGAAGCCCTCCGCGTTTCGAGCTGTCGCGCTGGGGACACAGGTGCCGCGGACGCTACAGGGCAAGTTGCCGGCGATTGCTGTCAACAATCTGGCGGACTTCTCAGTCGGCGGCAAAGGGCCGCAGACCTCGCCGATCAGCAATGCGTTCCAGGCGATGTACGACTCCAGCACAGACGCGGTGCTGCATGGGACCGGGCAGGAGACGTTTGAAGCGGTGAAGATGCTGAAGGCGGCGGACCCGGCACACTATCAGCCGGCAGCGGGAGTAATGTATCCGAACACTCCGTTTGGGAACAGCCTGAAGCAGGTGGCGCAGCTCTTGAAGGCGAACCTGGGTGTGGAGGCAGCGTTCTCCGACATCGGCGGGTGGGACACGCACCAGAACCAGGGGAATGTGAATGGACAGCTTGCGAATCGGTTGAAGGAATTTTCTGAGACGATTGCTGCGTTCTGGAAGGACATGGGCGCGGATGCTGAGAATTTGACGCTGGTGACGATGTCAGAGTTTGGCCGGACGGCTCGGCAGAATGGAACTGGCGGTACGGACCATGGCCACGCGAATGTGATGTTTGTGCTGGGTGGTGGCGTGAAGGGTGGCAAGGTCTACGGCAAGTGGCCGGGGCTGGCGAACGAGCAACTCAACGAGGGTCGCGACTTAGCGGTGACTACGGATTTCAGGCGCATACTCGGCGAGGCAGCCTACAAGACGCTGGGTTCCAAAAACCTGGACATTGTCTTCCCGGGTTCGCAGGTTCATCCTGAAACTTTCTTGAATTTTGTTTAGAATCTGCAACTTTCGGGGAAGTGCATTGTTTTTGAGGAGGGGATAATCTCCCGGTAATCGTAGAAAGATACGGTTTCGAGAATAAGTGAAAAAGCTGCACAACTTATTGTCCAAGATCGCGTCTTATTTGATTGTAGTAACCAAACGCCGGGCTTTCAGTTCCCTCGGTCCGGTTTCCCCTTTCTGCATTACCCCTCCCCTCCTTTATGTAAGGCCCCCAGAAATCGGGGGCCTTCACTTCGTTTGGAAAGGTCTGCTTAAGTCTCAGCATTCCCTCGGCGGCTACAGCCGCGTTGTGTAGAGAGCTTTGCGGCGGGACAAAAGTCCCGCCCTTCAAAACGATGACGTGCTCAGAGGTTCCTGAGTGGTGTTTCTGGTTTTAGGAGATGCCGAGCTTGCGATCGAGTGCGAGCTTGCCGGGGCCGTAGAAGACCAGCATGGTGGCCAGGACGGCGAGGGCGAGGATGTAGTTGTAGATACCGAAGCCTTGGTGGATTCCGACCAGGAAGAATGCTGCGAACATATTGACGGCAATAAAGGCGGCGGCGAGGCGGGTAAGGAGTCCGAGGATGAGCAGGATGCCTCCGACGAACTCCGTGTAGCAGGAGACGTAGCCGAGCCAGTAGGGGAGGCCCAGCGTGACGACATAGTGGGCGAAGTGAGCGGTGGCTCCGTGGTTAATGACTTTTTCGTAGCCGTGGACGGCCATGGAGAGGCCGAGGGCGAGGCGCATCAGCAGAGCTCCGAAGGGCTGGAGGGAGTTGAGCCACTTGATCATGAAAGGGTTGTTCTCCTGAGGGTTGGGGGGAGGTTGCGTTCGGCGAAGGCAGTTCTACAGTTTGATTGTAGTATCTGAAGTTTGATATCTCGGCTGAAGGGTTCTCCAGACGTAAAAAATCGGCCTCGTGAATATGCACGGAGGCCGATGGGTAGTGATTCTTACAGCCGGATCGTGAACGGGCTCCGTTTATAGCGAGAGCGGATTCAAGGGACCGGGCGAGTGCTGGTTGACTAGCGGTTGAAACGCCGGCGGACGGTGGTTGCGGCTCCTACAAGACCGGTTGCCATCAGGATGAGGGAGCTGGGCTCAGGAACCTGTCCGCCTACTCCGATTCCGCCGCCGGCGCTGATGCTGGAGGGAGAGGACTCAAGGGAGAAGAAGCTGGTTTTCCCAATGCCCAGGTTGCTGAAGACGACCAGGCCGCTTGTCTGCGCCCCGTTGATACCGCTAAAGGTATTGTTGGGACCTTCGTAGCCAGTTGGTGCAGTAGCACAATAAGCCGCTGACACATAGGCGCAGATGCCGTCTCCATCGAATGCGAAGATACCGCCACCGTTGCCGGAGCCGGAGAGCGCAATGGAGCCGTTGTAGACTGCACCGGAGTTATTGATGACGCCGACCAGGGTATCGTCGCTGCCATCGTAGGGGTTTGCACCGGCTACAGCTGAGCCAGTAATGGTTCCGCCGACTCCGATGGTGAGGATGAAACCGCAATCGGAGCTAGTGTTTGCGGTAGTGGGGCAGATGGAAACACCCCATGCGTGACCGGTAAAGGAAACGGTCAGTACGATTAGCGCGATAAGGAATTTAATACTCGATTTCATATTTCCTCCTTGAAGCAATTGCACTACTGGGCCCACCGTTGTAGGGTGCAATTGACGCGCCACGGGTGGGAGGAATATGTCCAATCAGGAGAAGGGTATACAGCCCCCCCGGTGCACGAAGGTGCAGAGGCTTGCAGACTTAGTAGCGAAGGTTTTCTCTTTTCAAAGAAGAGTTAACCTGGAACAAGTCAGGATACAGATCTAGCGAGTGAAAAGAAGGCGAAATAGCTGCATTATTTTGCATGTATTTCGTCGAGCAGGCGGGCGATGGATGGGAGGTATTCGGGTTGGGACGAGAGGGTGGCGGAGGTGCCGCTGAAGTCTACGGTGAGACGGGGAGTGGCTGCGGTCTGGTAGGCGGTGGGCATGGTGCCGGTCGACAAGAGAAGTTTGGGGGTGGTGAGGGTCATGAGCGGGGTTGTGAGGGGGAAGTGCTGGTTGAAGAGGAGACGGGCGGGGACCAGCTTGGTGCGGTCGTCGCGGAGGGCGGTCTCCAGAAGATCGTTGACGGGGGACTGAAGGATGAGGGCGGGAGTACGAGGGTGTGCTGCGGCCAGTTGCGCGGCGAGGGATGCTCCTACGCCTACTCCGTAGGGGATGATGGTGGTCTCGGGTAGGCTGCGGCTGGTGTGGAGGTAGTGCCAGGCGGACTCGGCGTCCTGGGTGAGGACCTGCTGGCTGGGGTGTGGGGTGAGGGCGCTTTGGCCGTAGCCGCGGTAGTCGACGGCGAGGATGTTGATGCCGAGGTTGTGCAGGGTGGCGAGGGTAGCGGTGGATTCGGGGTTGGCGATGGAGCCTTCGCCGGAGGGGAGGTAGAGCAGGGTGAGGTTGGTATAGCGGGTACCGGAGAGCGCGGGGATCCACCAGCCGGTGAGTTGAGGGACGGCTGAGTCGTCGGGGGCGAAGTGGAGGAGCTCAGCGGCGGGGACCGGAGGCTGGGCGGAGATGGTGCGAGTGGGGTGCAGGACGATCTGCCACTGGCCGACATAGAAGAGCAGGCAGAGGCTGAGGTATCCGCAGAGCAGCGAGGCCACGATGATGATGACGAAGGCCTTGGCGACCCAGCGGGGGTCTACAACCACAGGAGGGGCTTGCGAGGGAGTGGGACGCTGGGGAGATGGGGTGGGGCGAGGCATTGAGGAGCTTTCTGTATCGCTATTAGGGGTCTGTTAGGACTTTAGCATTTTGAGGGTGGGTGGATGATTGGCCGTGTCATTCGGCTATTTCAGAGGATAAAGGGGGACGGGCTAGGATAGAGGTTGGACTGGAGGATAACTGTGTCGGAGTGGGTTAAGCTGTGCAGCGTGGCGGAGGCCCCGGAAGAGGGGAAGGTGCAGGAGACGGGCATTGGGGACGTGCAGATCTGCCTGGCGCGGGTGAATGGGGCGCTGGCGGCGCTGGACAATCTGTGTCCTCATCGGCAGGGGCCGCTGGGGCAGGGTTGGGTGGAAGGCGAGGCGGTGATCTGTCCGTGGCACTCGTGGGCGTTTAGCGTGAAGACGGGGGTGGCGGAGTATCCGGTACATGAGCGGATTCGGGTAAAGGTGTTTCCACTGAAGGTGGAGGGCGGGGATGTATTGGTGCAGATCGACGCGGCGCGGGTGGCGTAGCCGGTCTGACGGGTGGAGGAGGGAATCCAAGTCGGTACATCTTTCAACGAAGCCAAAACTTTTCTACGGCAGGTGGTTTGTTAGGGATAGGCTGATTTTGCAAGACCATTCAAAGGAGCGAATGGCTGGCTTGGGTCAGTTTCTGGAGGGTTTCGTGAAGATTCGTCATTTTATTCTTGCAGCGCTCACGTTTGTGATTCTGGCGGGTTCCGTGGTTCCGGCTGAGGCTGCCGGCCATCGCCACCACAAGAAACATCACCACAAGAAGTAAGCATTTGGGTGCAGTCTGACTAGGAGGCCCGGCTTGTGATGAGTCGGGCCTCTCTCGTTGCAGCGTGTGTTGCTGCGCATGTTCATGTGAGTATTGCTGCGTGATTCCTGTTGGGAGCCGGATTTCCAGCGCTTCAACTGATAGACTCTATAAAATCCACTCCTTTGGAGAGGCAATGCAAGCAATACTGGCGCTAGAAGACGGGCGCATCTTTCGTGGTACGAGTTTTGGCGCCGGAGTGGAATGCTCCGGTGAGGTGGTCTTCAATACGTCGTTGAGTGGCTACCAAGAGATCTTTACGGATCCTTCCTACGCGGGTCAAATCGTCATTCTGACGAACCCACACATTGGAAATTACGGTACGACCCCGCAGGATGCGGAGTCTTCGCGGCCCTATATCGAAGGTCTGGTGACGCGCGAGTTCTCGCCCATCAGTTCGAACTGGCGCTCGTTGGAGGTCGCGGACGAGTATCTGGCGCGGAATGGTGTGCCAGTTATCTCGGGCGTGGATACGCGTGCGGTGGTGCGGCATCTGCGTGCCAATGGCGTGATGCGTGGCGTGATCGCTACGGGCGATGCTTTGGATGTGGATACGCTGGTGGCGAAGGCACGGTCGATTCGGAAGATGGATGGTACCGACCTGGCCAGTGGCGTAAGCACCAAGGTGGTCTACGAGTGGAACGACGCTGAACCGAAGAACCAGACCGGCGACACGCTCCTGACTCCAGCGATCAATGGAGACGGTAAGCAGATGCACGTGGTGGCATATGACTTCGGCGTCAAGCAGAACATTCTGCGTATGCTGACGCGCGAGAACTGTCGCGTGACGGTTGTGCCGGCCAAGACCAGCGCGGAAGATGTGCTGGCGATGAAGCCGGACGGGGTGTTCTTTTCGAACGGCCCCGGCGATCCGGAGCCTCTGGACTATGCAGTAGAGAACGTCCAGAAGCTACAGGGCAAGGCACCTATCTTCGGTATCTGCCTGGGACACCAGATCTTTGGGCTGGCGCTGGGCGGCAAGACCTACAAGCTGAAGTTCGGACACCACGGCGGCAACCACCCGATCATGAATCACCAGACCGGAAAAGTAGAGATTACGGCGCAGAACCATAACTTCAATGTCGATCCTGCTTCGCTGCCTGCCGATGTGGAGCAGACGCACACGAATCTGAATGACCAGACGCTAGCTGGGTTGAAGCACAAGACAGACCCGATGTTCAGCGTGCAGTACCACCCGGAGGCAAGCCCGGGTCCGCACGATTCGCATTATCTGTTCAAGGATTTTCGCAAGATGATGGAAGAGTTCAAGAAGTAATTTCGATTAAGTTTTCCGTACAAGGGCGCAGCAGTCAGGGCGCCCTTTGAAACGCAACCAAGTTCTAGAAGAGAGAAAGAAAAAGATGCCACGCAGGAATGACATCGCGAAGATTCTGGTGATCGGCTCCGGGCCGATTGTGATTGGACAG
>JANYER010000479.1 GCA_025359825.1 Granulicella sp. | reverse complement strand
CTGCTACGGCCGTAACCTCGGCTCGGGCAAGATGGTGGAGATGGGCGAAGCCGTCGGCGTCATCGCGGCACAGTCCATCGGCGAGCCGGGCACCCAGCTCACCATGCGTACCTTCCACATTGGAGGAACGGCATCGCGCGTCTCGGACGCTTCGCACCTTGAAGCCAAGAACGCCGGTACGGTCCGATTCATCAACCTTGTTACTGTTCGCGCCAAGTCCGGCGACCTCGTAGCCTTCAACCGTAACGGTTCGCTCGCCATCATCGATGACAAGGGCCGTGAGAAGGAACGCTACGCAGTCGTCTACGGTGCCAAGCTCAAGGTCGAAGACGGAGCCGCTGTCACCCAGGGCCATCGCCTCGGCGAGTGGGATCCGTACACGTTCTCGCTGCTCACTGAAATCGCTGGAACCGTGCAGTTCAAGGACCTCCAGGAAGGCGTCACGCTCAACGAAGAAGTCGATGAAGTCACCGGCCTCAGCCGTCTGGTCGTCAACGACTCCACCGATGAGAAGCGTCAGCCTGCCATCATCATCAAGTCTGCGTCTGGCAACAAGCGTTACCTCATGCCGTCACGCGCTCACTTGATGGTCGCCGATGGCGATGAGATCTTCCCCGGCGACATCCTTGCCAAGATTCCCCGTGAAACAACGCGTACCAAGGACATCACCGGCGGTCTCCCCCGCGTCGTCGAACTGTTCGAGGCCCGCAAGCCCCGCGACCCAGCCATCATCTCCAAGATCGACGGCGTCGTTCGCTTCGGCGAAGTGGCTAAGGGACAGCGCAAGGTCTACGTCACTGCGGATAACGGTCAGGAAGAAGAGTACTCGGTGCCTCGCGGTACCTACGTCAACGTGCAGGAAGGCGAGCGCCTTCGTGCCGGTGATGCACTCATCGACGGACCCCGTAACCCGCATGACATCCTTGAGGTCCTCGGAGAGCGCGCTCTCCAGATGTACCTCGTCAACGAAATCCAGGAAGTCTATCGCCTCCAGGGCGTAACCATCTCCGATAAACACATCGAAACCATCGTTCGCCAGATGCTCCGTTGGGTCAAAATCGAAGAGGTTGGCGATACCACCTTCCTGGTCGACCAGCAGACCGACCGCTTCCGCTTCAACGCCGAGAACCAGCGCGTGTTGATGACCGGCGGCAAGCCTGCCATCGGCCGCTCGCTCCTCCTCGGTATCACCAAGGCGTCGCTCTCGACCGACAGCTTCATCTCGGCCGCCAGCTTCCAGGAGACCACCCGCGTACTCACCGAGGCTTCCATCAACGGAAGCATCGACACGCTCCGTGGCCTCAAGGAAAACGTCATCGTGGGCCGCTTGATCCCCGCCGGAACCGGCATGGAGTACTACCGCAACGTTCAGCTCTCCCCAGAGCTCGAAGAAGCGGCAGCCCAGGTCCAGCAGGAAGTCACAGCAGCCATCGAAGCCGAAGAGCGCGAACTCGAGCAGATGCGCATGGAAGGCGAACAGGAAGAGATGGCTGCGGAATAAGCGCCATCAAACCGCAATCAAAGAACGGCAGAGCTTCGGCTCTGCCGTTTTTCTTGCTCTATCGCACTACAATAATCGCTATCCGACAGATTGATTCTGCTGCAGACTCATCCCCATGTATATTGAATCTCGCACCCCAAGGAGTTCCATGAAAAGCCTTCTCCCGCTGCTTCTCCTCTCAACGACTCTTCTCTCGACGCCAGCCTTCGCCGCGCCTCCCGCCGTCACCGGCGCGTGGACCATCAGCGGCGACGTCCAAGGCTACCCCATCACCGAATCCTGCACCTTCACCCAGGACACTAAAGATAAAGACAAATTCGTCGGCATTTGCGTCAACGACGGCAAGACCTACGACACCACCGTCACCATTGTCGATCAGAAGGTCACCTTCGTCCACGCTGGCGAGTACCAGGGCCAAGCTCTCATTCTCACCTACATCGGTACCTACAGCGACAAAGGCGAACTAGCCGGAGTCATCAACGTAGCCCCCCTCGGCTACGACGGCACCTTCACCGCAAAGAAGGCCGAAGCAAACGCAAAGAAGGCCGAAGCAAAATAGATCAGTCTTCAACGCTTATCGAGTCAGCAAACAACGGTAGAGCTTCGGCTCTGCCGTTGTTTTTGCATTAGGAGCTGCACCAATCGAACCCACGTATTCGCCCCAGAAAATACCTGGTCTGACACCCCCATCCTGATATTATGGCGCTGTCCTCCCAGCACATCTGCAAGCTTCCGAAAGAACCCTCGCCATGCTCAAGCTCATCGGATTAGTCATTCTTCTGGCTATCGTTGTCGTTCTCGTTCTTGCAGGCACGAAGCCCAATACCTTCCGGGTGGAGCGTTCGACGACCATCCACGCGTCGCCCCAGATCATCGCCGGGCTCATCAACGACTTTCACAACTGGGACGCCTGGTCTCCGTGGGCTCATATCGATCCGCAGATGCGCACCACCTACACCGGCCCTGCCACCGGCGTCGGCTCCGTCTACGAGTGGGTAGGGAACAGCAAGGTGGGTGAGGGCCGCATGGAGATTCTAGCCATCCAACCCAACCAGAGCACCATCAAGCTCGACTTCCTCAAGCCCTTTGAAGGCCACAACGTCACCGACTTTATCCTCACGCCCGAGGGCTCCGGCACCCGTGTCGACTGGGTCATGACCGGCCCTATGGCCTTTTTCTCCGGCAAAATTATGAGTGTCTTTACCAGCATGGACGCCATGATTGGCAAAGACTTTGAAAAAGGGCTGACCCAGATGAAAGCCGCCGCCGAAAAATAGTCCAGCA
>JANYER010000243.1 GCA_025359825.1 Granulicella sp. | reverse complement strand
CTGCATCGCGGCGCTGTTCAACGCCTGCGCCGCGGCAGGCGCGCTGCCACAGTCCTGGGCGCTGTGCTCCATCACCCCCATCCACAAGGGCGGCGACCCCAACGACCCCGGCACCTACAGAGGCATCGCGGTGGGCTCGTTGCTCGCCAAGCTCTACGCCTCCCTCCTGAACCAACGTCTGACAGCCTGGTGTGAAAAGAACAATCTCCGCGCGCGTGGCCAGTCCGGCTTCCGCAAGGACATGCGGACGGGTGATCAAGTGTTCGTCCTGCGCACGCTAATTGAGGAGTGCAGGCTGGCGAATGATCCTCTGTTCGTGTGTTTTGTAGACTTCACTAAGGCTTACGATACAGTTCCCCGTCACCTCCTCTGGCACAAAATGCAGCACCGCCTGGGGATTGAAGGCTGGTTTCTGCAAGCTGTTCAGGCACTGTATGCCAGCGTGCCCATGGCAGTCAAATCTGCTGAGGGCCCGTCCGACATATTCTACTCCCACCTTGGGCTCAAGCAGGGTTGCCCGCTAAGCCCTTTGCTCTTTGGCATCTTCATCGATGACTTTGAGCAGGTGGTCGAGGAGAACAGGGCAACGCTGTCTTTGCCTGTGCTTGCAGGCTCGCCAGTGCCGCCACCGCTGTACGCCGATGACATGGGGCTCGTCAGCCTGGCGGCGCCGGGCCTGCAGGCGCAGCTTGACCTGCTGGAGGAGTACGCCGACCGGTGGGGCCTCACCGTAAACGTCGCCAAAACCAAGGTGGTCGTTTATAAGTCCGCCAGATCTGCAGATGTCCCCTGTGCTGTCACGTACAAGGGCGCGCCTGTTGATTTGGTTCCATCCTTCACATACCTCGGAGTCAAC
Source organism: Granulicella sp. (assembly GCA_025359825.1). Classification (GTDB taxonomy): domain Bacteria; phylum Acidobacteriota; class Terriglobia; order Terriglobales; family Acidobacteriaceae; genus Edaphobacter. Next base: position 1,433 of record JANYER010000243.1, on the reverse strand, counting down.
CTCCACCAATCCAAACGCATCTCGACGGCAGCAGACCTTCGGGCTGCGTCCGGTCAGAGAGCGACGTACCTGCTGTTGCAGCGTTGCAAGGACTGGCACCTTGATGACCCGGTGCTGCAGATCAAGCTTTTCAGAGCACTCGTGCTGCCGGTGATGATGTATGGGTTTGAGAACTGGGCGCCTTCTGCCCAGTGCCTGGCCACTGCTAAAGACAGTTCTCTAGAGCGTGTCTTCCGGCGGTTCCTGCGGCGTGTACTTGGCCTGCGTGCAGGCACCCCCACGTCGGTGCTGCTGGCGGAGGCGGGGCAGTACCCGTTGCAGGTCGACCTCCTCACCTCATTAGCGCGCGTGTGGAATCGCCTGGTCAGCATGGGCGACACGCGGCTGGTCAAGCAAGCGTTCATCACCAACGTCAGCCTCATGTCCGACGCTCCAGCCCCCAACCAGGGAAGTGCACCCTGGTCCACCCAGATAGTCTCATGCTTGTCGTCCATGGCACCACTCTTGGCTGCTGATGGCTCTCCCCAGCGAGTTGATGTGCACAAGCTGCGCGACAAGTTGCAGAGTGCTTTCATCCAGTCATTGTGTGACAGCGACAGCAGCATGACCAAAGACTACCTGTCCGTCAGAGGCACATTCAGCTGCGACACATTCGGACCTGCTGCACACTTGCAGGCCGTTCGTTCGCGGTACAGCCGGCAGAGCCTCACCCAGCTGCGCACGGGATCGCACTGGCTGGCGGTCACCACGGCCACCTGGACGGCTGGCGCCACGCCGCCGCGGCATGAGCGATATTGCAGTCGCTGCCCGGGCAGCGTAGTGGATGACATTCAGCACATGCTGTGGGTCTGCCCTGTGCTGCAACAGCAGCGCAACGACCACAGCAGCCTGTTCGAGTCACCCTGTGACACCCTGGCGGAATTCTTTGAGCGGGATGCCACGATTCTTGCGTCCTTTGCCCGAGCCTGCCGGCGGGAATGCCAGCGGCTCAGAGAGGCATAGACGCAGCCAGGGGAACACAGTCAGCCTGAGCGATCGCGCAGAGCTTTCAGTGAGGTGTTCAAATCTTTATTGGGTCCCAATTTTCAATCAACAGTCCGACATATATTTGCCAGGCTCTTACTACTTTGTTTGGTGGAAGAGTTGCAAGCTTGTTGCAGGGTGTCACTGGTGATTGCGAGGTCATCACACACTTGACTACATGACTTTGCTGCATTTGGCTTCACAGCCGTGGACATTTAGGGATGAGCAGCCTGCTTGAGCCACCTGCATTTCGGGGTTAACACCCATTCGCATGTGTCATGTCTGACATTGCCGAATCACTGTAATTCCATCATCATCATCATCATCACCATCATCATCATCATCATCATCATGTAGCTCTGTAGCTTGCAGCAATGGCAAGGACTCGTGCAGCGATCAGGAGCGGCGAC
>JANYER010000216.1 GCA_025359825.1 Granulicella sp. | reverse complement strand
TGGAGGTATCACCACAGGTGTTGGGCTGACGAGCAACTCCTTCACCAACACGTATCTGTCGGTTGCACCCGCCTCCGGGGTAACGGTTACGATGACGAGCTCTAATCCCGCCGTTGCGACGCTGGGCACCGGAAGCTTGGCAACAGCCGCCGGGACAGCATCCATCAGCTTCACGAACGTCAACAGTGCTTACCAGTACCTCTACTTCAACGTGCAGGGACTGACAACGGGAACCTCGACCGTAACTGCTTCGGCTCCCGGTTATGCGAGCGCAACGTTTGTCGTGACTGTGCAGCCATCGACACTTGTTTTCTCGTCGAATCAGTCTTCCACGTTTACGACCACGACCTTCTCGACGCCGACGAGCCTGACCGTCACGACCGCTACCCTCAACATCAACGGCCTGGTCAGCTCCACCGGCCTCGCCATCAACCCGGGCGCTTCGGCTTCCGGCATCACCGTGACCAGCGCGACTCCATCAGTTGGAACGATTACCGCCTCACCACTGACGATTGGACCTGGTCAGTCCTCCGCTGTCACCACGTTCAAGCCGGGCAGCCTGGGCACCACGGTGATCTCATTGGGAGCGCAGCCAGCGGGCTTCTCCACCCCGCCGACCGCCTCGTCGCAGGGAACCGTGACAGTGACGGCACCGGCAATCAATACCAGCTCATCGACAGTAACGGTAGGGGCTGGACTTTCGACCGGGGGCAGCTACAGCTACATCTACACGGGACTTTCAGTGACACCCATCACACCGCAGAGCATTACGATCACGAGCTCCAACCCGGCGGTCGCGACCCTGAGCCCCGGCCAGACCGCCATCGCCGCGGGGACCTCATCGCTGGTCTTCACGAACATCACGACCACCACCCAGCAATACTTCAACATCCAGGGAATAAGCGTCGGAACCTCGACGCTGAACATCACCAGCCCCGGCTACGCGCCCACGACCATGACGGTTACGGTCGATCCCTCCGGCTTTGTCATCACGAGCGGATCGATCAATACCTCGACCTACAACACGCCGACCCCGATCACCGTGAGCACGGCGATCCTCAACCCATCGACGCTGGCTGTCATTTCGACCGGGCTGCCACTGAACTACGGGGCAGCAACTGTCTCCATCCCCATCACCAGCGATACTGCCTCGGTGGGAACGATCTCCGGCTCGCCGGTATCGATCGCGGCCGGTCAGTCGAACGGCACGGCAAACTTTCAGCCAGTCGGTGCGGGCTCGGCGGTACTTACATTGGGAGCCCAGCCTGCCGGCTTCTCCCCCAGCTCACAAAATAACTATCAGTATGTGGTCGCAACGGTCACAGCGCCGACCCTGTTGGTCTCCAGCACCTCTAACATCACCGCGGGCTCATCGTACAACTACAACCAGGTGGCACTGAATGTAGCGCCGCCAGCTCCGGTCTCTCTCACCATTACGAGCTCGAACCCGGCGGTCGCCACATTGATTGCGGGTACGGGCAACACGGGAGGTACGGCGACGATCACCTTCTCAAATCTTTCCAACACCTACTCGCAATATTTCTCAATCGTCGGAGTGAAGGGTGGAACCTCAACGATCACGGTGACCGCACCGGGATACACCACCAACACCAGCACTGTTACGGTCTCGCCCTAGAGGGTGGACGACGCAAAACGCCCCATGGTGATGCAGCTTTCGGCGTCTCCATGGGGCGTTCTTGCGTGTCGAGCCTGCCGTCATCCGCCGGATGACATTGACAGCCGAGCCAAGAAAACGCCCCTATCGCTGGCACCGATAGGGGCGTTGCTTTTTGTCTCGGGATTTGCGGGGACAGCGCAACTGGTTTGAAGCTGGCGTCTACTTTGCTTTACCAACCATCAGGATCGTGAAGGAACCCGGAACCGCTGCGCCCTGCGGTGGGCGTCCGCCGGGGCCAGGAGCCGCAGAAGCCGGTGCCGGTCCGCGCTCCTGCGACATGGTGAACAGGTGGCCGGTCTTTGTGTCCAGCGTAATGGTCCGTGCGCCATTCATCGTGTTTAGATTTTGCTCGACTTCGAAGCTCGTCGGGCTCTTCTCGTTGATGATCGTC
>JANYER010000181.1 GCA_025359825.1 Granulicella sp. | reverse complement strand
ACCATGCTATTAGCAGCATGTTGTACAATACACTGATAGTTCATTATACTATGATTGTGTAATATAGCGCATACCTCCATGACGGGGGACGAGCTTGAGATCACGATGAAGGACATTCTGGCGCCGGTGTATGTGCGACTGTACTACCATGTGTGGCCGCAGGGGGTGTTGGGGCGGTGGTCGAAGATTGAGAACCGTGGCAAAGAGACGATTGTGGTGGAGCAGGCTGAGTCGGCGACGTGGAATCTGCCGCCACGGTCGAGCTATGAGCTGAGTTCGTTGACGGGGCGGTGGGCGACGGAGTGGCAGTTGCAAACGGAGGCACTGCATCCGGGAGCGAAGGTGCTGGAGAGCCGGCGGGGTAGTACGTCGCACCAGGCGAATCCGTGGTTTGCGATTGGCAGTAAAGGGGAGACGACGGAGACGGCGGGGCCAGTTTGGTTTGGCGAGCTGGGGTGGAGCGGGTCGTGGCGCTTTACGGTGGAGCAGACTGCTTCAGAGCGGGTGCGGATTACGGGTGGGACGAATCCGTTTGATTTCTCGTATCCGCTGGCGGGTGGGGCGGCGCTAGAGACTCCACGGTTCTATGGAGGGTACACGTCGAAGGGGCAGGGTGAGGCTTCACGGATTCTGCATCGCTTCCAGAAGGCGGAGATTCTGCCGCAGCGGCCTACGCCGAAGGTAAGGCCGGTGATCTTCAACTCGTGGGAGGCGACCGAGTTTGCGGTGGATGAGAAGAGCCAGGTGGCGTTGGCGGAGAAGGCGGCTAAGCTGGGTGTCGAACGGATGGTGATCGACGATGGCTGGTTTGGGCAGCGGAATAGCGACTTCGCAGGGCTGGGCGATTGGACGGTGAATGCGAAGAAGTTTCCCAACGGGCTGAAGCCGATGATCGATAAGGTTCATGCGCTGGGGATGGACTTTGGCATCTGGGTGGAGCCGGAGATGGTGAATCCGGATAGCGATTTGTACCGGAAGCATCCGGAGTGGGCGATGAACTTTCCGGGGAGGCCGCGGTCGGAGTCGCGCAACCAGTTGCTGCTGAACCTGGCGCGTGAGGATGTGCGGCAGTATGTGTTTAATTTTCTGGACAAGCTGGTGTCGGAGAATGACATTGCCTTTCTGAAGTGGGACTACAACCGCAACTGGAGTGAGCCGGGATGGGATGCGGTTCCGCTGGATCAGCAGAAAGAGATCTATGTGAAGTTCGTCGACAACCTGTACGGGATATTGGCGGATCTGCGTGCGAAGCATCCGAAGCTGGAGATTGAATCGTGCTCGGGTGGTGGAGGGCGGGTTGATCTGGGGATTCTGCGGTATACGGATGAGGTTTGGCCGTCGGACAATACGGATGCACTGGACCGGCTGGTGATTCAGGATGGGTTTACGCGGGCGTACTCGCCGAACCTGATGATGGCGTGGGTGACGGATGTACAGAGCGGGCCGGGGCACCGGTTTATTCCGCTATCGTTTCGGTTCCTGGTGGCGATGAGCGGTTCGCTGGGGATTGGCGGCGATTTGAATAAGTGGTCGGCGGAGGATATGACGCTGGCGAAGGAGTATACGGCTTTCTACAAACAGGTGCGGCCGACGGTGCAACTGGGTGAGCTGCATCGGCTGATGGCTCCGGAAGGGAGCGAGACGAGTGCTGTGCAGTATGTGAGTGCGGATGGGAAGGCGGCGGTGGTGTTTGCGTATCTGCACTCGCAGCATTATTGGCGGCCGTTTCCGATGGTGCGGCTGGAGGGGTTGAGCCCGACGGCGATGTATCGCGTGGTTCCGCTGGATGCTAAGAAGGTGCCGGGGGTGGCGATGGAGGTGAATGGCTCGCAGTTGATGGGCGAGGGGATTCAATTCAATCTGCGTGGTGATTATGATGCGGCTGCGGTTCGGTTGGAGCGGATTCGGTAGGGAACTTGCGCTTGTGACTGCGGTCTAGCTGGGCGGGTCGGTTGGGGTAGCTTTGCGGGCGGTGGTTTCTACGTGGCGGGCGCGGAATTTATTGCCGCGGGAGAACTCGTCGCGTAGCTCCGGGGTGCGAAGGTTTTCGCGGAGGTGGGCGAGGCGCTGCTCGAGGGCGAGGAGGGTGTCGGCGATGGGTTGGGTGTTGGTCATGGCGACGTCGCGCCACATGCTGAAGGGGCTGGCACCGAGGCGGGTGGTCTCGCGGAGGGCACGACCTCCAATTTCAGCAATCTCGGGGGAGTCGCCGAAGGTGTCTTCGAGCAGCGCGGCGAGGGCGGTGGAGAGCATCTGCGGGAGGTGGCTAACCCAGGCGCAGAGCTCGTCGTGACGCTTGGGGTCAAGGTCGAGGGTGCGGGAGCCGAAGCGGACTACCCACTCGCGCCACTCCTGCTCGAGCGGTGTGGTGTCGTCGTAGATGGGGGTGAAGAGCCACATGGCGCGGACGAAGAGGAAGGCCTCAGCGAGGGTTGCACCGCCGGACTCTTTGCCGGCCATGGGGTGGCCGGGGAGGAAGCGCGCGGTGTTGGGACCGCTGTAGAGTTCGCGGGCGAGGGTGGCGATTTCGAGCTTGGTGCTGCCGACGTCGGTGATGAGCTGGTGCGGCTTAAGGACCGGGGCGAGCTTGTGCATCCAGTCCTTGATGGCGAGGACGGGGACGGCGAGGAGGATGATGTCGGAGTCGCGAATGCCGGCTGGCTCGCCGAACTCATTGGGCTTGCGCTCGACGACGCGAGCTTCGCCGATAGCGCCTCGGTTGAGGGCGGCGAGGTATTCGGCGCGGTCGGCGTCGATTCCGTTGATGTCGCCTTCGAAGCCGGCAGCGCGCAGGGCGAGGCCGATCGATGATCCGATCAGCCCCGTCCCGATGATGGTGATGCGATTGATCATGGTTTAGGCGATCGACCTTCCGACGACTGGAGCGAGCTTGCGGAGCTGTTCGACGAGGGCCTGGAGCTGCTGGGGGTAGAGGGACTGGGCGCCGTCGGACATGGCTTTGTCGGGGTTGGGGTGCATCTCCATGAGGAGACCGTCTGCGCCGGCGGCTACGCTGGCGAGGGCCATGGGGGGGACGAGGTCGCGGATGCCGACGCCGTGCGAGGGGTCGCCGAAGACGGGCAGGTGGGTGAGCTTCTTAAGGACGGGTATCGCCGAGATGTCCATGGTGTTGCGGGTGTAGGTCTCGTAGGTGCGGATACCGCGCTCGCAGAGGATGAGGTCGTAGTTGCCGCCGGAGAGGATGTACTCGGCGGAGAGCAGGACCTCTTCGATGGTGGCGGAGATGCCGCGCTTCATCAGGACGGGTTTGCGTACGTGGCCGAGCTCGCGGAGAAGGTTGAAGTTCTGCATGTTGCGTGCGCCGACCTGGAAGCAGTCGATGTAGGGCAGCATGACTTCGATCTGGGAGATCTCCATGACCTCGGTGATGACGAGCAGGCCGGTCTCGTTGGAGACTTCGCGGAGGAGCTTGAGGCCTTCGACGCCCATGCCCTGGAAGCTGTAGGGCGAGGAGCGGGGCTTGTAGGCACCGCCACGGAGGAACTGTGCGCCGGTGGCGGCGACTTGCTTGGCAGAGGTGAGGATCTGCTCGCGGGACTCGACGGAGCAGGGGCCGGCCATGAGGATGATCTGTTCGCCACCGACGACGACGCCGTTGGGGAAGGTGATCTTGGTGCCTTCGGGGCGGAAGCTGCGGCCCGCGAGCTTGTAAGGGCTGGAGATGCGGTAGGCTTCGTGGACGCCGGAGAGGACCTTGAACTCTGCCACGTCGAAGTGGTCGGGCGTCCCGACGCCGGCGAGGATGGTCTGCGATGCGCCGGTGGTGCGGTGCACGTTGAAGCCGAGCTCGACCATGCGCTCGATGACCTGCTGGATGTTTTCTTCGGTTGCCTTGCCCTGCATTGCTACGATCATGGGGTTACTTTCTCTTTCTTGATTTGTAACTCGATTGGTGCTTTATCTGTGCTTCAAACTCGCAACGAACTATATGTCTTTGCGCTGCAGGGTTCTCATGACGTCGATGATGCGCTCGTAGACGTGGAGCAGTTCGGCGTCGGCGAGGGGGCCGGGGTTGCTGCGGCAGACGTGGTCGAAGACCTGCTGCTCTCGCTTGGGCTCGTAGACGGGCAGCGTGGACTGGCGTTTGATCTCGCCGATGGCTTGTGCGGCCGCTGCACGCTGGCTGATGAGGCGGACAATTTGCTCGTCCAGTTCGTCGATCTTGTTACGCCAGTCACCGATCTCCATGGGGCTTCCTCGCTTGTGTTCCGCCAGCAGGCTGGGTTGTAAGTAGCAGCAATTATGATACCTGCGCGGGATGGGACGCGTTCGGCTTCACGGCGTTGCAGAACGGTGTTCATGCGCGGAGACCTGCGATGAAGCTGCCGACTGCGGCTGCGGCCTGCTCGGGTGCTGTCTTCTCGATGAGGGCGACGATGGCGCTCCCGATGACGGCTGCGTCGGCAAACTCTGCTACAGCTTTGACGTGCTGCGCGTTGGAGATGCCGAAGCCTACGGCGACGGGGAGCTTGGTAAATTGGCGGAGGCGGGTGACGAGCTGGGTGGCATCCCCGGCGACTTGGTCCTGCGTACCAGTGATGCCGACGCGGGAGATGGCGTAGACGAAGCCCTGCGAGGATTCGGCGATGGCCTTGAGGCGGGCGTCGGGGCTGGTGGGGGCGGCGAGGAAGATGGGAGCGAGGTTGTTGGCCTTCATGCAGGCGAGGTACTCGGTAGCCTCTTCGACGATCATGTCGGTGAGGAGGACGCCGTCGGCACCGGCTTCGGATGCTGCAGCGCAGAATTTTTCCATGCCCATGCGGACGACGGGGTTGAGGTAGCTGAAGAGCACGAGGCCACAGGCGGGACGCGCTTTACGCAACTCGGCGGCGAGAGCGAGGACGTCGGTGAGGCGGACACCACGGGCTACGGCTCGCTCGCTGGCACGCTGGATGACGGGGCCGTCGGCGAGAGGGTCAGAGAAGGGGACTCCGAGCTCGATGACGTCGGCACCGTTGTCGATGGCGGCGAGAGCGATGTCGCGGGTGGTGGCAAGGTCGGGGTCTCCGGCGGTTAGGTAGATTACGAGGCCGGGTTTATTGGGGAAGCTAATTGGCATCTACGACCTCATACCTTCTAGGAATGTTCTCTTGCGGACGATAAACACGAGTTCTCCTGGTTCTGAATTTGGAACTAGTTTGCTGCAGTGGTTAGTAGCGACAACTCCCGCATGAAGAATCGCCTGGATGGCAAAAGAGGGAATCCTTTGGGCAGGGGTCATCTTTAGCCAAGTAGGAGCTGTCACGAGTTCCTTTGAATACTGGCAGCTGACATACCAATTAGGCAGGATTGCGAGCGCTAGGGGTCGCTCAGTTCCTGTTATTGACTTTGTCGAAGGGATACCTCGGCACACAAACCCCTGCACGGGTTTTGCGCTGACCTGGTCGTGATCAATTACCACGGTAGCGACCCCAAGCTGGTCTGTCGCCGCTAGAATATCGGTCCCGTGCCAAGCACCCAGCGAGACATTTAGACACTCATGCGGTACAGGCCTTCCGTGATGTGCTTCTAACACGAGGATCCTGATCTCTTGCGACTGACTCACCGCTGACAATCCCCCCAAAAGTAATAGCATCGCAAAGACGAAACGCTTCACAATGCACTCTGCTTTCGTACATCTGCTCCCTGGAGGTCGAGTTCGCGGGCGAGGATGCCTATGTCTTTGTCGCCTCGGCCGGAGAGGTTGACCATGAGGACGTCGGATTTGGACATGGTGGGGGCGAGGCGGATGGCTTCGGCTACGGCGTGGG
>JANYER010000179.1 GCA_025359825.1 Granulicella sp. | reverse complement strand
GAGTGGTGAGGCAAAACTCACCGGTGGCTCCGTTGATGGCGAAGGTGGAGATGCCTTTTCGGAGGAGGAAGTGGATGAGAGCGGTGAGCGCGGGCACGTCGACGGAGTCATCGGCGAGGCGGGGCGTGAGGATAGCAGCGTAGACACCGGAGATCAGCTTTGAAGTCATTTGTGCTCCATTATGTTACTCATTATTTTTTGGGTACGAGTGCGAGAGGGAGGTGGACATGTTTGATGGTTTTGCGGTCGTAGGTGTAGGTCATTTCGAGGTCGCCGTTGGCTGCCTGGATGAGGGCGGGATAGGAGTATTCACCGGGTTGGTCCTCAAGAGTGCGGAACATGGTGAAGTGTTCTCCGTCGGTGGAGACGGCGAGGTTGAGGGGGGTGCGTCCGCTGGTGGTGTTGTTGTAAAGGAGGACGACACGGCCATCGCGGAGGGCGACGGCGTCTATGCCGGAGTTGGGGTTGGGTACTTCGAGGGGGCGGGCCTGGGTCCAGGTGACGCCGAGGTCGTAGGAATCCGCGACGGAGACGCGCGAGGTAAGAGCGGTGGAGCGGGCGTAGAGGCGGAGGTGCTGGCCGCCGAGGGAGACTACGGAGGGTTGAATGATTCCGGTGGTGTACTTCCAGTCCGATGAGCCGGGGACCTGTGAAGGAATGGCTGCGTTCGCGTCGCCGAGGGTGGGATTCGTGGGTGGGACGATGGGGCCGATCTTAGTCCAGGTTTTCCCGTTGTCGGTGCTGCGATCGACCCAGACAGCCCAGGAGCGGTAGGTTTCGACGGAGGTTCCGCTAACGATAGTGCCATTGGGGAGGACAAGGGGTTTGGCGCGGACGGGCCCGAGGAGGCCGGCGGGGAGGTGCTCCGGCGTGGACCAGGTTTTGCCCTCGTCGGTGCTATAAATGCGGCCGCCGGTCCAGGTGCCGGGGCTGGGACCGTATTTGTAGTAAAGCCAGAGGCGTCCGTCGGCGGTGTGGAACAGAACGGGATTCCAGCATGGAACGTTGGTTTCACGGACGAGTTGGACCGGAGCGGACCAGCCAGCGGGGGTTTGATTGGCGGCCCAGATAGCGACGTCGGGCTTGCCTTCGGCGGTACCCCCGAACCATGCGGACATCAGAGCACCGTTTTTTAGCTGGACGACGGTGGAGGCGTGGCTGGACGGGAAGGTCGCTGAGCCGAGGGCGAAGAGGAGTTCTGACTTTTCCGACGGCGAAGACTGGGCGTGCAAGGCACCCAGCAAGAGGAGTGAGATGACGAGTTGGCGGTACAGACAGCGCAATGAGGGTTCCTTGGCGGATTTCGTGAGAGTCATGGGTTCCGATTCCTAGTGCAAGAGAAATATACAGATTAGTGTTCTATATGTCGACATACTGCGTGTTGGTGAGTTATAAAGGACAGGCGCGAGAGGACAAGGCCCATCCATGAGGGTACACACCAGCCCGACGAGCACGACGAAGGCTGAGAATACCGGGGTTTCGTTGTATGCTGGGCGGATGAGCCGGCGACCGAAGATGCACCGTGGAGTACGCGACCTTTCGATACGGGAGAAGGCGTATCTATATATTCAGCAACTGATTGCGAATGGAACGCTGGAGGCCGGGGGCGGGATCTCCGAGTTGATGCTGGCGAAGGAACTGGGCAGCAGCCGCACGCCTGTGCGCGAGGCGATGAACCAGCTTGCGGCCGAGGGTCTGCTGGCGCAGAGTCCCGGGGGCGGGATGGTGGTGGCGCAGCTGACGCGTGAGGACATTATCGAGTTGTACGAGATGCGCGAGGCGCTGGAGGTGTACGCGGTCGACAAAGTGGCGCGCGTGCCCATGCGGCTTGCCGACAAGGACCGGCTGCAGAACCTAGTGGACGAAATTCTGAAGCTGGAAAAAGAGCTGGAGAGGAGCAAGAAGAGCAGCCTGGATGCGAAGCAGATGGAGCGGTTTATCGGGTGCGACCTGGGGTTCCATGCGCTGCTGATGAGCATGACGCATAACTCGCGGCTGCAGAAGATCATCAATGACACACGGCTGCTGATCAGCATCTTCGCGATTCATCGCGGCGGGCATGATACGGCGACTTTGAAGAGTATTCGGAATTACCACCAGATAGTGCTGGATGCGGTGGTGAACCAGGACAGTGCGACGGCGATGCGAGGGCTGGCAGAGCATATCCAAGCGAGCCAGCGGGAGCGACTAAACGAGTATGACCACTGGAAACGCGAGAGCTCGCTGAGTCGAAGTGTGCCGGTGTTCTTCGATATTCATAAGATGGCACCGACTACGTGACGAGCGCACCGGAGCTGAGCCGAGGTGCGCCTGGCCACTACAAGTGGTTGGTGGTGGCGATGCTCTGGTTTGTGTGCTTTTTCAACTATGCGGATCGGCAAGCGATCTTTTCGCTGTTTCCCCTGATTAAGCAGCAGATGGGTTTGACCGACGTGCAACTGGGGATTGTGGGCGCGTCGTTTATGTGGATGTATGCGCTGTTTGGGCCCTTTGCGGGATGGTTGAGCGACCGGCTGCCGCGTAAGACGCTCGTGCTGGGGGCACTGATCTTCTGGTCGTTGATTACGGCCGCGACCGCGTTGACGCACAGCTACGGACAGATGGTGCTGTGCCGCGCGCTAGGCGGGCTGGGGGAGGCGTTTTATTTTCCTGCTGCGATGTCGCTGATTGGGGATTATCACGGGGCGGCGACGCGGTCGCGGGCGATGTCGCTACATCAGTCGAGCGTGTACGCGGGGAGTATTGCGGGGGGCGCGCTGTCAGGGCTCTTTGGGCAGTACTACGGGTGGCGTTCTAGCTTTCTGGTGTTTGGGATGGCGGGGATTCTGATGGGGCTGATTCTATGGGGACTGCTGAAGGAGCCGGTGAGGGGGATGGCGGAGGTAGCGTTGGAGCCGGCTGGGTCGGAGCGGATTGGGGTTGGGAAGAAGGAGAGTGGGTGGAGTGGCGTGGTGGAGGTGTTGCGAAATCCGATGGTGCTGCTGCTGATTGCGGTGTTTATCGGGGCTAACTTTGTGGCGGTGGTATTTTTGACGTGGATGCCGACGTTTCTGTATCAGAAGTTCCACATGAGCCTATCGATGGCGGGGTTGAATGGGTCGGCGTATCTGCAGATTGCTTCGGTGCTGGGGGTGCTTTCGGGGGGATTGCTGGCTGACTCGCTGGCGAAGAAGCGGTCAGGGGGACGGCTGTTGACGCAGGCACTGGGTCTGCTGTGTGGGGTACCCTTTCTGTTTTTGACGGGGTGGACGATCTCGGTTCCGGTTTTGATCTTCGCGATGATAGGGTTTGGCTACTTCAAGGGGCTGTATGACGCGAACATCTGGGCGGGGCTGTATGACGTGGTTCCGGTGGCGCGTCGGGGGACTGCGGCCGGGTTGATGAACTCGCTGGGTTGGCTGGGTGGGGGTTTTGCACCGGTGCTGATCGCGCTGGGCGCTTCGCGGTACGGGATGAGTGCGTGCATCAGTGCGACGGCCGGGATTTACCTGACGATTGCGGTATTACTATTTGTGGGTTCGCGACGGATTGCGGCGCGCACGAAGGTCTGAGACGTCTCATTCTTTTATGATGTCGACATAAAAATCGAGTTAGGTAAGATTTGACTGCTTGGCGCATATTCTCTGAAAATTGGCGTTATTTATGTATTTTCTTGGAGATTATTGCGTGAGTCGGCGTCTGATAGTTCGCGTTGCGGGGCAGCATAATTAATGTATGTAGACATAAATAAGACAGCATGTATATAGTCTCCCCGTAGCGAAAGTGCGACTCTCTTCGACGTTGAGATGGACCGGTTACCTTCCCCTCCGACACGACGAGAGTGAGCGCAGCGTACTACTTCTGGAGGCTTCACCATGACGAGACGATTTCTGCCCCTTCTGTTCCTGCTTACGATGATTTGCAGTGTGAGCGCGTGGGCGCAAAATAACGTGGGACGCATTACCGGTACCGTAACGGATTCTGGTGGGGCGGTGCTCCCCGGGGCGCAGGTGACGGCGGTGAATACGCAGACGGCGGCTCCGCTGGTGACGGTGACGGATGGCAGCGGATTTTATGCGTTTCCAAGTCTGCCTGCGGGAACCTACTCGATTACGGTGATGGCGCAAGGCTTCTCTTCGCGGAAGGAAGAGGGGATTGTGCTGGATGCGGCCTCGGTACACACGACGGACTTCACGATGTCGGCGGGTGCTGCGACAGAGCAGGTGACGATTACCGCGAATGCGCAGCAGGTTGATACGTCCAGCGCACAGGTGGGTAGCACAATTGATGGGCGGCAGCTTGAGAATATCGCGCTGAATGGACGCAACCCGATCCAGATGCTGCGGCTGCTGCCGGGTACGGTGGCGACTACGCTGGACCCCTTTACGGTGAATGTAGGGGCGACGGCACAGCAGGTGAATGGCGTGCGCGGCGCTTCTATGATGATGATGATCGACGGTATTGCGAACCTGGACAATGGTGGTAATACGAGTGTGCGGGCGATTACGAACCCGGACAGCATCTCCGAGATGCGTGTGCTAACGGCGAGCTATAGCGCGGAGTATTACGGACGTGCGGCGGCGGTGATGAACGTGATCACGAAGAGCGGGACGAACACGTTTCATGGATCGGTGTTTGAGTTTGTGCGGAACCAGATGTTTGACGCGGACAGCTACTTCTTTGTGCCGGCACCGGGAGTGAACAAGACACCGCTGCATTTCAATGACTATGGGTACACGATTGGCGGACCGCTTTATATCCCGGGCAAGTTCAACGTTGACCGGAAGAAGCTGTTCTTCTTTGCGGATCAGGAGTGGCGTTCGAGCCATGTGGGCGCGACGAACCTGGATACGATTCCGACGACGGCGCAGTTGAATGGGGACTTTTCCGCGGTGGCGGCAACGACGATCATCATCGATCCGCAGACCCATGCGCAGGCGAGCTGCAATGGCGTGCTGAATGTAATTTGTCCGTCGCGGCTCTCGCCGAATGGGGCGGCGCTACTTTCCGTCTACAAGAACCTGGTGCCGAATACGGGGGCTACGGGTGCGAACAACTATTCGGTGACACGGACGAACATCTTCGACAGCCGGGAAGACCGCGTGAATGTGGACTATGTGCGCTCCGAGAAGATTCAGATGGGGGCGCGATGGACGCAGGCGACTAATTACCAGGGGCAGGGCTTCTTCGAAGGCAACCTGGGGATCGGGACGGGTGCTTTCCCGCGGCCGGCGTATCTGTACTCGGGTTACATTACGCACGCGTTTTCACCGACGTTGGTGAACTCGATGAACTTCGGGGCTTCGCATAATGTGTTGCGGGGTACGCCGTACAACACGGCGGTGCTGCGTTCGACGCTGGGGCTGACGTATACGGAGGCGTTTCCGACGAACCTTTATAGTCCCGCGGCGGCACCGAACTTCAACCTGACTGGGTTTACGGGATACACGGCGGGGTCGCTGGCGAATAAGTCGCTGCGTGATTTGCAGTTCAACGACGACATTACGAAAGTGCTGGGCAAGCATGTGGTCAAGGCGGGCTTTCTATTTATGCAGTCGAACGATACGGAGCCGAAGCTATCGCAGGGTTCGAGCAACGGGATTGTGACGTTCGGAGCGGCGCAGACGTCGAATCCGACAGCGACGGGTACGGTGCCGAAGGCTTCAGGCTCGGCAGTGGCGAGCGCGTTGTATGGAACGTTTGCTTCGTACTCAGAGGACCAGACGGGTGGGTTCTTCGCTTCGCACTACACGCAGTATGAGATGTATCTACAGGACTCGTGGAAGGTGAACCAGAGGCTCACGTTGAACTACGGAGCGCGGTATTTGCTGTATCCGACAAATACGAATCCCTATAACAACAACACGCTGTTTGACCCACGGAAGTTTGTGGCGAGCCAGGCCCCTGGGATTATCGCTTCCGGGGTGCAGGCGGGCGCGATTGACCCGACTAAGCCGGGAAATCCTTACAACGGGTTAGTGCTGCTGGGTACGAGCTTCTCGGAGGATGCGAAGAAGCGTTTCCCAACGCAGACAAACGATCCAGCAGTGCTTGCGCTGTTCAACGGATTGCCGCAGGGTGGCGCTCCGATGCCGAAGGGTAATTTTGCGCCACGCATTGGGATAGCGTTTGATCCGCGAGGGGATGGCAAGACGGCGATTCGCGCAGGGTTTGGTGGATTCTACGACCACCTTTCGCACTACCTGCTTTCCTTGGGGGCGTTGCAGCCTCCGTTCGACAAGGTGGCGACCGTGCTGGGGGCGCAGAATGCGATCCAGACGCAAGGCGCGACTATCGATGCTCCAAGTGCGGGGTCGAGTACGTTTCCTTCGACAATTTACAGCCTGCCGCTAAAGTACAAGTCGCCCGTGGTCTACACGGCGAACTTCGATGTTCAGCAGCAATTGCCCCGCGGGATTATCACGGACATTGCGTATGTCGGGACATTTGGACGGCATCTGTACCGCATCACCAACATCAACCAGCCGCTGGCGGGCGCGGTGAAGCCGGGCGTGAACCGGAACACGGTGCGTCCTTACCAGGGGTATGACGATATTGCACAGGTAGACTATGCGGACAACTCGAACTACCACAGCCTGCAGGCGACGGTGAGTAAGCGAACGCGGAATGGACTCTCGTTCAGTGCGAGCTATACGTGGTCGAAGGCGCTGGACACGTCCACGCAGCCGACACTGTACGGGCAGTTTCCGCAGGACAGCCGCAATATCGCAGCGGAGTATGGCCTTTCGGACATTCATCGCGGGCAGGTGGTGACGATGAACGCGGTGTGGAACCTGCCGTTCTTCAAGAACAGCAACATGCTCGCGAAGACCACTCTGGGCGGCTGGACGGTTTCGACGGTGTTCCTGGCGCAGAGTGGCGCGCCGAACAACATCATTGTGACGAACGATCCGGGACAGATTGGTTCAGTGTTTGCGGGCGGCGCTGGCGCGAATTCAGCTGGCCCGGCGTATGAGCGCGCGCAGCAGGTTGGCAATCCAAACATTCCGAAGGGAAGCCGTTCCGCACGTGGGAACTGGTTTGACCCAACGGCATTTACGGCGCCCGCAGCGACGGGCGCCTACAACAATGTGCGCCGGAATAGCCTGATTGGGCCGGGGTTTAACAGCTTCGACAGCTCGCTGTACAAGCACTTCAAGTTTATGGAGCGGTATGACTTTGAGTTCCGCGCTGAAGGTTTCAACGTGATCAACCATCCTTCGTTCAGTGGGGTGGGCAACGTGGTGGGTACGCCGACGTTCGGGAAGATTACCGGCGCGGGGCCGGGGCGTGTGCTGCAGTTTGGCGCGAAGCTGACATTCTAGCCTGACATTGCCTTAGATAAGAAGCAGCGTGGGCAGAGCCGTTTTACGATGGCTCTGTCCTTGGTGTTGGTGGACAGGATTTGCAAATAGAGGAGACAGATGATGCGAGCGATTGATTTGCGGATTAAGTGCGGGTTCCTAGCGTTTGTACTGCTGATGGTTGCAACGCAGCTGTCGGCGGCGGTGCCGGCAAGCCGGGCTTACACTTCGCCGGAGGTGCATGGCGATGGGACGGTGACGTTCCGGATCATGGCACCAAAGGCGAGCGAGGTGACGCTGGAGGGTGGATGGCAGGGGCCGAATCAGCCGGTGGCGTTGGTGAGGGATGATAAGGGACTGTGGAGCGTGACGGTGGGGCCTTTGAAGCCGACCGTGTATGCGTACTGGTTCAACCTGGATGGGGCGGTGGTGCTGGATCAGGCGAACCAGTACATTCGGACGCGTGGGGTGAAGAGCTCGGTGAGCATGGTGGAGGTGCCGGATGCGGCGCTGGAGTGGATGGTGCGGGATGTGCCGCATGGGCGGGTGGAGATGAACTGGGTGAAGTCTGCGGTGTATGGCGGGGAGACGCGGAATATCTGGGTGTATCTGCCGCCGGGGTTCGACGCGCGTGCGAAGAAGAAGTATCCGGTGCTGTATCTGCTGCATGGCGCTGGGGAAATGTATCTCTCGTGGGTGGAAAGCGGGAAGGCTAACCTGATCTTCGACAACCTGATTGCGGAAGGGAAGATGAAGCCGATGATCGTGGTGATGCCGCATACGGATTCGACGGAGAACAGCCCGCCGGACCCTCCGGTGATGGCGGCGGCTGGTGTGCCGGGGCAGATGAACTTGGTGCGTCCGGTGGACTATGTCGTGAAAGAAGTGATTCCCTGGGCTGGGGCGCACTATCCGTTGCTGGCGGGGCGGAAGAGTACGGCGATTGCGGGACTGTCGAAGGGCGGGGCTTTGACGGCGACGATCGGGTTTGGACACCTAGAGGTGTTCAGCCAGATGGGGATCTTCAGCGCGCCAACGCAGGCTTTCAATACGCGGTTTGCGAGCCTGGTGAGTGATGCGAAGGGGACGAATGCGAAGATCGGCCTGCTTTGGATGGGGGTGGGAGATAGTGATCCCGTGGCTACGAAAGGGCTGCGGGCTTTCGATGCGGAGCTGACGAAGGATGGGATTATGCATGTGTATATGGAGACGCCGGGGGCGCATGATTTTGCGGTATGGCGGTGGTGTCTGGTGCAGTTCGCGCCTCTTTTGTTTAAGGGAGGGACCTAAAAATAGAAGAAGGTCGTCCGACTTCTCACTCCACCTAGGGTGTGTTCACACTATGAGTTAGATTTCTGTTAAGCTGTTCTTACCGATGGAACTGACCGAAGCGCAGTATGAACGGATCAAGGAAGCGTTGCCTGTGCAGCGTGGGAACGTGAGTCTGAGCAACCTCCAAGTGCTCA
>JANYER010000170.1 GCA_025359825.1 Granulicella sp. | reverse complement strand
ATGGCGCGGATGGCGGTGTTGCGGTGGATGGCGTGGGGTGGGATGGTGGCGACCATGCGGTCGATGAGGGTGGCGGTGCCGGATTTGAGCGAGGTGAAGATGCTGTTTGAACCGGCGGTGCGTTCTCTGGCTTGCAGGCCGAGGATGAGGCTGCCGTACTGGCGCTCCATGGCGACGAAGGGTGCCATGACGGCGCGGACGCTGAGGGTGTGGACGTCGCCGCCGAAGACTCCGGAGAGGAGTGGGGCGGCGATGGTGGTGAGGACCTCGTCGCCGAAGTGACGGCGGACGAAGGAGGCGACGGATTCATCTGTAACCGGGGCGGTTGCTTTTAGGGCATGAGCAATAAATTCAGACGCGCGGGAGGGTTCTTCGCGGTAGGCCTGTTTGGCGGATTCGGTGAAGAGCGGGGACTGGTTGAGGGCATCGAGGTTGGTGGGGACCATCATGCGGAGGCCGTCGGGGATGGCTTGCAGGGTACCGTCTTTGAGGATGTAGGTGCGGCGGGTGGCGTCGTTGGAGGGGAGGAGTTCTTCTTCAAGGCCCAGTTCGATGGCGAGTTCGCGGGCCCAGGGTTTTTCAGTGACCCAGCCGTCGGGGCCGCACTCGATGATGAAGCCACCTTCGCGGACGGTTTCTACTATGCCGCCGAGGCGGGGAGAGGCTTCGAAGAGGGCGGCTTCTACTGGACTGCCAAGGCTGGCTTGTTTGGCCAGTTCGTAGGCGGCGGTGGTGCCTGCGATTCCTCCGCCGATGATGGCTATTTTTTTCATGCTTGTTTTAAGTTTGGCATAGATGGGTGGGGAGGTGGTTTGGCTTTCATCGGCGTGTGGCGAATTCGCTTTAGATGGGGCAGATGTTTACAGCGGGACAGGACGGCATACCCCGGGGGCTGAAGCCCACTTACTTTGCTGGCATGAGAGGCCCAAGGAAACCCCAAGCTAAAGCATGAGGCTACCAGCCTTGGGTTACCTCAGAAGCCGAAGCGGTCGGGCTTTCGCCCGAGGCCCACGTCTCCGAATCGAGATATGGGGCACCCGCACCCGTGGAGCGCGCTAGTTCTTAGGCTCGCCGGTGGGGGTATTCCGCACCCTTGCTTGAATGGGTCGATCTGTAGGGGTGATGTAAGCTTCTTCGGGGTTCTTCGACTTCGCTCAGGATGACGGATTTGTTATAGGTCGAAGGATAGCGGTCGGGCTTCGCACGATGCCCACTCACCATTCGATGAATGGGGCACCCGGCGAGAGTCCTACATCTTAGAGTCGAAATGTGGGGCGCGTGGATTTGTGGAGAGCGCTAGCTCTTTAGGCCGGTGGGGGTATTCCGCACCCTTGCTTGAATGGGTCGATCTGTAGGGGTGATGTAAGCTTCTTCGGGGTTCTTCGACTTCGCTCAGGGCAGGCTCTTCGACTTCGCTCAGGATGACGGATTTATTAGAGGTCGAAGGAGAGCGGTTGGGCTTTCGCCCGATGCCCACATCTCAGAATCGAGATATGGGGCACCCGGCACCCGGATTTGTGGTGGTTAGGACTGGGTGGCGGGGGTAGATTCGTCGATCTGGGCTTTGTAGGTGCCGGTGGCGATGGTTTTGAGGGCGCGGATGAGGGTATCGGAGTCGTTGAGGGAGTCGGCGCGCCAGAGCTGGATGCCTAGTTCGCGGGCGGTCTCTTTGAAGGCGATGTCGATGTCGTAGAGGATCTCGACGTGGTCGCAGAGGAAGCCTACGGGCTGGAGGACGACGCCTTTGTGGCCCTCTTCGGCGATGGCTTTGAGGGTGTCTTCGACGGAGGGGCCGATCCAGGGGGCTCCGGCGACGCCCTGGCTTTGGAAGGCGAAGAAGTAACCCTGGGTTTCATCGCCGCGGGCGCTTTCAGTAAGTCCGACGGGGCGGAGGGCTGCGGCGATGGCGCGGGCGGTGTTCTTGCACTCGACGGGGTAGGGGTCGGGGGTAGTGCGAGTGCCGTAGTTTTGAATGCCATCGGCGGGTACGGGTGCACCGGGTCGGGCGGAGGGGCTGGACGGGTTGGAGACGGTGCCGGACATGATGGTGCGGCAGGGAACTGAGTGGGCGGTGAAGAGGATGGGGACGCGGGTGGGCTTGCCTTCCTGCTTCGA
Source organism: Granulicella sp. (assembly GCA_025359825.1). GTDB lineage: Bacteria > Acidobacteriota > Terriglobia > Terriglobales > Acidobacteriaceae > Edaphobacter. Next base: position 2,813 of record JANYER010000170.1, on the reverse strand, counting down.
GACGATGGCGCAGGCCTCGGCCCAGACGGGCCACATCTTTTCGGCGAAGGCGAGTGCGAGGAGGGGGTGCTCGGCCCAGCCGGCGACGAACTCGACGTCCATACCTTCGGCGGCTTTGAGGAGGGCGGTGCGGTAGAGGCCGACGGAGGTGCGGGAGTTCTGCGGGGCCAGGCAGATGGCTTTGATCTTGGTGACGCCATCGGCGCGCATCTGGGCGACTACGTCGGCGATATAGGGGTGCCAGTTGCGCATGCCTACGTAGACTTTGGTGTTTGCCAGTTCATGTTGCAACATGGTGCCTTGCAGGAGGGTCCAGCGGGTGAGGGGTGGGCGGTCTTCCAGCCGCGGGCGCTCGGGGAGAGGATCTTCTTTGAGGCCGATCTCGGCGTAGCGGTGCTGGAGTTCTTTGACGACTTCGTCAGGGAGGGCGCGGCCGCTGGTGACGTTCTTGAGGTACTCGGCCATCTCGGAGAGGCGGTCGGGGGTTCCGTGGGCGAGGAGGAGGATAGCGGTGGTTTCGGAGTTCATCATGTTTTGCGAGCCAATCATTCAGTAAAACCTTGGTGCGAACTTTAAGCGAGTGTTCGGTGGATAGAGCCTGGGTGAGATGCAAGAGAGCATACCCCAGGGGCTAAAGCCCACTTTCTGGCTGGCCCAAGATGACAAGGCTAAAGCCTTGGCTTACCTAGAAGCAAACGCTATTTACGGCTTGCCAAACTGGAGGTAAAGGCTAAAGCCTTGGCTTACCTGGAAGCAAACGCTATTCACGACTTGGAAGCAAGGACCGTTCATGACTTGCCAGACTCTTTGATCCACTGGACGAGCTGGATGACGTTGTCGACGGGGGTTGCGGGGACGATGCCGTGGCCGAGGTTGAAGATGTGGCCCGGGCGTCCGGCGGCGGCTTTGAGGATTTCTTCTACGCGGGTCTTGATGATGTCCTGCGGGGCGAAGAGGGTGATGGGGTCGAGGTTGCCCTGGACGGCGACGCGGTAGTTGAGGGTGCTCCAGGCTTCGTCGAGAGGGATGCGCCAGTCGAGACCAAGGACGTCTGCGCCGGTTTCGCGCATGGTGGGAAGGAGGGATGCGGTGTCGACGCCGAAGTAGATGACTGGGACGCCGAGGGCCTGGACGCGCTGGACGAGCTCGGTGGTGGGGGCGAGGCAGTACTGGCGGTAGTCGGGGACGGAGAGGGCTCCGGCCCAGGAGTCGAAGATCTGGATGACGTCTGCGCCGGCTTCGACTTGTTGCTGCGCGTAGGCGACTAGGACGGTGATGAGCTTCTCCATGAGGAGAGGCCAGGAACCGTCGGTGGAGTACATGAGCTTTTTGGCTTCGATGTAGTTGCGGGAGCCGGAGCCCTCGATCATGTAGCTGGCGAGGGTGAAGGGTGCTCCAATGAAGCCGATGATGCCGAGCTGATCTCCGTCCGGTCTGGGGGCTTTGAAGTGCTTGACGACTTTTTCGATGGCGTGGGCTACGTAGTTGAGCTCGTCGGCGCGGTCGGTGCGGAGGGCCTGGATCTGTTCGAGGGTGCGGATGGGTTGGTGGACGACGGGGCCTTCACCGTTAACGAACTCGAAGTCGAGGCCCATGGGGGTGAAGGGGAGGAGAAGGTCGGCGAAGATGATGGCGGCGTCGACGCCGAGGCGTTCAGCGGCGGTGATGGTGACTTCGGAGGCGATGTCGGGGGTGCGGCAGATGTCGAGCAAGGAGTGGTGCTTGCGGACGGCCATGTACTCCGGCATGTAGCGGCCGGCCTGGCGGAGGAGCCAGACGGGGGTGCGGTCTACGGGCTGGCGGAGGCAGGCGCGGACGAAGCGGCTACCGGCAGTTTGGGGTGCTGTCTGGATTGCGGTGGGATTGGTTTGCTGCAACTGTGTCTACCTGCCTGTGTCTTAAGGCTAGCATCTCGTGCGCTGGCCTGCGATGGATGGGATTTAGGGTTTCACCAGACTGAAACCGAGGTGTTGCAGGGCAAATTTTGAGTGGCGACGCTACAACTTTTCAGTGAGGGGCGAGGAGTAGATTGTTACAGCCGTGTCACCTGTGCGCGAAGAAAATTGGATGAGAGCGGCGTTACGGATCGAAACAAAACAAGCAAAGACAAAAGCAAAATGCAGGGGACTCTCCACTGCGGCGGCAAAAATCGCCGCCTTCGGTCGAGATGACGAACCTTGAGGTGGGGTCAGGGAAAAGCGAAGGTGCATGACCTTGCGAAAACCCTGTGGATCGCGAGGTTTAGCTTTCGAGGCGGAAGGTGAACTCTTCGATGACGGGGTTGGTGAGGACCTCGGTGGCGATGCGTTCGACCTCGATTCGCGCGCTGGTGGGCTCGATTCCGTCTTCGAGGGTGAGGAGAAAATACTTGCCCTGGCGGACGTCGTCGACGTGTTTGTACTCCATACGGCGGAGTGCATCGGCTACGGTCTGGCCCTGGGCGTCGAGGACGGTTCGTTTGAGAGTGACATAGACATGGGCCTTCATGATGTTTGATTATAGAGGTAGTGGTCTGAAGCACTCCAGCCACTGACCCCTCCCCCGCTCCCGGGCCTGAGCGATTTGCCCGGAACTGTTCGAAACTCAATCTTTCCCATTTCTAACAACGAGACGAGATGCCTGACTTTATGCCGAATTACCTTGAATTGCCTGTTGGAGACAACTCCCCCGAAGTGATCAATGCTGTCATCGAGATTCCCCACGAGGGCATCAACAAGTACGAGTATGACAAGGAACTGCATGTGTTCCGGCTGGACCGCAATTTGTACTCGCCGGTGCACTACCCGGGCGACTACGGGTTTATCCCGAGCACA
>JANYER010000162.1 GCA_025359825.1 Granulicella sp. | reverse complement strand
CTGCGGGGAGACTTTCGTTTCCGCTCGATCGCCTGATCTTCGAGATAACGGAAGGCGAAAGAGTGGAGGATCGTGCCCATCTGGACGCGATCGCGCGAGAGTACAACCGGCATGGATTCAAGATGGCAATTGACGATTTTGGTGCGGGCTATTCGGGGCTGAATCTTCTGGCTGATATCGAGGCACACGTCGTGAAACTCGACCGGGGGCTCATCCAAAATATCCACCTGCGACCCACCGCTACGGCGATCGTTGAAGCGATGGTGCAGCTTGGTGCCCGGCTGCAAGTTTCGGTCGTGGCGGAGGGCGTGGAGACAGTGGAAGAGTTCGCGGCGTTGCGACATTGCGGAATCACGCTGATGCAGGGATTTCTGATTGCGAGGCCGGCTTTTGAAGCACTCCCGGAGTTTTCACTTCCGTGCGCGATCGATTTCGATCCAGATGAACAGTTGAGGCGCCAAACAGAGGCTGTGGCCTGATCCTTGCGGGATAGACCAGAGGATACGGGCCGACTAGGCAGCTACGGGTTCGCCTTTCATCTTTTCGGCTATGTCGTGCGCGATGAGGGCGTCGACGGTGGGTTGGAGTTGGCCTTCCATGACCATGGCGAGTTGGTGGTTGGTGAGGCCGATGCGGTGGTCGGTGAGGCGGTTCTGGGGGAAGTTGTAGGTGCGGATCTTTTCGCTGCGGTCGCCGGAGCCTACCTGCGATTTACGTTCCTTCGCCTGGATCTGGTGGACGCGCTCGGCTTCGACCTCGTAGAGACGGCTGCGGAGGACGCGCATGGCCTTCTCGCGGTTTTTGATCTGCGACTTCTCATCCTGGCAGGAGACCACGGTGTTGGTGGGCAGGTGGGTGATGCGGATAGCCGAGTAAGTGGTGTTGACCGACTGGCCGCCGGGGCCGGAGGAGCAGAAGGTATCGATGCGCAGGTCCTTGGGCTCGATCTTGATGTCGACCTCTTCGACCTCAGGCAGCACGGCGACGGTGATGGCGGAGGTGTGGACGCGGCCCTGGGTCTCGGTGGCGGGGACGCGTTGGACGCGATGGACGCCGGACTCGTACTTGAGCTGCGAGTAGACGCCCTGGCCTTCGATGATCGCCGTCACGTCCTTGAGCCCGTGGCCGATGCCGGACTCGGTCTGGGAGAGGATCTCGACCTTCCAGCGGTGCTGTTCGGCGAAGCGGAGGTACATGCGGAAGACCTCGGCTACGAAGAGCGCAGCCTCGTCGCCGCCGGTGCCGGCGCGGAGCTCGAGGATAACGTTCTTCTCGTCGTTGGGGTCCTTGGGGAGCAGCATGACTTTGAGCGCGTCTTCGATGGGCTCGAGGCGCGGTTCAAGTTCAGCGAGCTCGGCCTGGGCCATCTCTTTAATTTCAGGGTCGGACTCGGCGAGCATGGTTTTGGCGTCGGCGATGGCTTGTTTCAGGGAGCGATATTCGCGGAACTTCTCGACGGTGGGCTCCATGTCGCGATGCGCTTTGGCGATGGCCTGGAACTTCTTCTGGTCGTTGACCAGGGTGGGGTCGGACATCTGCTGGGAGAGGTCGTTATAACGGGCTTCGAGTTGGTCGAGGCGGTCGAACATGGGAGTGCTCCTGAGGTCGGGTGCTAGTTGCTGGGTGCTTGGTACTAGGTTCTATTGGGGTGCTTGGGGATTGGCGCAGCTAGGCAAAGTCGTGGCGGGGAGCCACGAGGGAGGTCAGCGTAAGGGCCGCTACCGGGTTTGCGTACTGAATCATCACTATTTTGATGTTACTCCCTTGGGGAAGGATGCGGAGTGCATCTTTTTGTGCGATGGAGGTGAATGGATTAGGGTATCGCTGGGGACGGGATTTGGCATCTACACTCAGCGAGAGTGGTGCAGGATTTCGAGGTAAGTATGGTGCTGTTTAGGGCAGTTGCGGAGTTGGCGGAGGGGCTGGCGGCGGAGGGGAGCCGGCTGAAGAAGCGGGCGGCGATTGCTGCGGCGATTGGGGCCGCGGCGGCGGAGTCGGTGGAGGCTGCTGGGTTGTTTGCGCTGTACGTGGCGGGGATGCCATTTGCGGAGTCGGATGCGCGGCGGCTGAATGCGGGTGGGGCTCTGCTGACCAAAGCGCTGCTGGCAGTGAGTGGCGCGAGTGAGGTGGCGTTGTCGGTGGCGTACCGGCGGCATGGGGATCTGGGGGCGGCGGCTTTTGATTTGATTAGGACTCGGGTGCCAGCGGAAGGAACGCACCCCACCCTTTCCGATGAGGCTGGAAAGGATGGGGCACCCGGAGTTGTGGGCGGCTTAACGGTGGCGGAGGTGGCCGAGGTTTTCGCGAGGATGGCGGTGGCTCGGACGACCGCTGCGCGGCTGGAGCTGGTGGAGGGGCTGTTGCGGCGGGCGAGTGCGCTGGAGGGGAAGTATCTGCTGAAGCTGATGCTGGGGGATATGCGCATCGGCGTGAAGCAGAGCCTGGTGGAGGAGGCGATTGCGGTGGCTGCGTCGGAGGCAAATAGTGGAGGCGAGAAGGTTGTCGTGGGGGCGGTGCGGAATGCGGTGATGCTGGAGGCGGACCTGGCGGGCGCGGTGAGGCGAGCGTTCGAGGGCACGCTGCGAGAGGCCCGGATGCGGCTGTTTCATCCGCTGGGGTTTATGTTGGCGAGCCCGGTGGAGAGCCCGGAGGCTGCGGTGGAGCGGTTCAGCGAAGCGGCTGGAAAGAAGAAGGGCGCCGCGTCTCGTGACGAAGCAGCGAGTGAGGCGGAGGGTGAAGTGTCTGAGGGCGCGGTGTCTGAGGGTGCGGTGATTGCAGCTTTTCTGGAGGACAAGTACGACGGGATTCGGGCGCAGGTGCACTGCGGGGCGGAGGGTGGCCGGGTGGCGATCTACTCGCGTAGCCGGGAGGATGTGACGGAGAGCTTTCCGGATCTGGCTGAGGCGTTTGCCGCAGCGACGGACGAAGTGATTCTGGACGGTGAGATTCTGGGATGGGACCTGGTGGAGGGGCGGGCGCTGCCGTTCTCGGTGCTGGGGCAGCGGATCGGGCGGAAGCGGGTGTCGAATGAGCTGCGGCGAGCGGTGCCGGTGGTGTTTATGGCGTTCGACCTGATGTATGCGGGTGGCGAGCTGCTGCTGGAGCTGCCGCTGCGCGAGCGGCGGAATCGTCTGGAGGCGGTGGTGGAGGGGCTGGTGGAGCGGGTGGTCTCGCCGGTGGATGGCGTGGAGGTGGAGAAGGTACCGAAGGGGAAGAAGGCGAAGTTGGTGGGGCAGGCGGAGATGTTTGGTGGGACGGCACCGGATTCCGAAACTGTGTCAGTGGCTGCTCCGAAGGCTGGGGTGGAACGGTTGATGATCTCGCCGAGCCGGTTGGTAGAGAGTGCGGAGGATATCGACCGGGCCTACGCGGACGCTCGGGCGCGGGCTAACGAAGGGGTGATGCTGAAGGCGGCGGAGAGTGTGTATCAGCCCGGACGACGCGGGCTGGCGTGGGTGAAGCTGAAGCGTGAACTGGCGACTCTGGATGTGGTGGTGACGGGTGCGGAGTTTGGCCACGGTCGCCGCGCGGGCATCCTGAGCGACTACACCTTTGCGGTGCGTGCTGAGGACGGCGAGTTGTTGAATGTGGGGAAGGCGTACAGCGGGCTGACGGATGTGGAGATCGGCGAGATGAGCGCGTGGATGATGGCACACACACTGGACGATGCTGGCCACTTCCGCACCGTGGAGCCGCTGATGGTGTTGGAAGTGGCCTTCAATAATGTGATGCGGAGTGGACGGCACAGCAGCGGGTTTGCGCTGCGCTTTCCGCGGATCGTGCGGATACGGACGGACAAGTCGGTGGAAGAGATTGATACGGTGGCGCGGGTGGAAGAGGTGTACCTAAGCCAGGTGGATCGGATTGCGGAAGAGTCCTAGTCGTTACCACGTCATAAGAAGGTCCGCACCTATCCCGACCGCTTCGTGCGAATTATTGACGGGTACCGAGCGAATAGTAAGGTCCGCCCTAGCCGGAGCGCTTCGTACGCACGATGTCCTCGCAGTTGAAGCATTGGCGCATGGCGGAGCCGGGCTTGCCGGTGATGCGGCGGTTTCTGCGGATGGCCTTGAGGCGAGAGCACTTGTCGGTGATGTGGAAGACGTCGCCGCCCTCGCACCAGGTGGGTGGGATCTCAGGGGTGAGGGTGGGCTGGTCGGGGAAGTCGAGGGTGGGTTGCATGGATGCTTTCTATAGGAAGGATAGCTGGGTTGGCAGTGGAAGCGTGGCGGGGTATTGGCGCATCCTATAAAGCATGGAATATAGGCAGCTAGGACGATCAGGATTGAAGGTGCCGGAGCTTTGCTTTGGTGCAGGGACGTTTGGCGCGGCGAATGAGTTCTTCAAGGCGTGGTCGAGCACGACGCAGGCCGAGGCGGACCGCATGGTGAGGGTATGCCTGGATGCGGGGCTGAACTTCTTCGATACGGCGGACGTGTACTCGGATGGCTCCAGCGAGACGGCGCTGGGTAAGAGTCTCTCGGCGTATAAGCGCGAGGATGTGCTGATTTCAACCAAGTCGACCTTCCGGATGGGGACGGGCCCGAACGATGTGGGGTCGAGCCGCTACCACCTGAAACAGGCGTTGGAAGGAAGCTTGAAACGGCTGGGGACGGACTACGTGGATGTGTACCATTTGCACGCGTTTGACGCGGCCACTCCGGTGGAAGAGACGCTGAGTACGCTGGACAGCTTTGTGCGGGAGGGAAAGGTGCGGTACATCGCGTGCTCGAACTTCTCCGGCTGGCATTTGATGAAGAGCCTGAGCATGAGTGAGCGGTACGGATGGTCAAAGTATGTTGGGCACCAGGTGTACTACTCGCTGGTGGGGCGCGACTATGAGTGGGAGTTGATGCCACTGGCGGTGGACCAGGGTGTGGGCGCGACGGTGTGGAGTCCGCTGGGCTGGGGACGTCTGACGGGCAAGATTCGTCGCGGGCAACCGCTGCCTGAGGGGAGCCGCTTGAACACCAAGGTGGTGCTGGACAACGGGCCACTGCCGGACGATGAGCTGGTCTACCGGGTGGTAGACGCGCTGGATGAGGTGGCGCAGGAGACCGGCAAGACGGTTCCGCAGATCGCGTTGAACTGGCTGCTGCAAAGGCCGACGGTGTCGTCGCTGGTAATCGGCGCGCGCAACGAAGAGCAGTTGAAGGCAAACCTGGGGGCGATCGGGTGGAAGCTTACGGTCGAGCAGACTGCGAAACTGGACAAGGTGAGCGAGGTGGCACTGGCGTATCCGTACTGGCACCAGCGTCAGTTTGAGGAGCGCAATCCGCGGGCTGTGTAGCGGCTGGCGCAGGGACGAGCGGGGAGCAAGATGGATGCCTGCTCCCCGTTTGCTGGTTAAGGGGTTGGGGTGGTTTTCTTAGCTGGGGCTGCCGGCTTGGGCTTCCAGAAGGTTGGTTCGCCTTTGATGATCTCTTCGTCCGGGTAGCTCATCTTTGGGTTGATCTCGAAGAGGTTGGTCATCTGGCTGGCGACCGCTGAGCTATTCAGTTCGCCGAGCTTTTTGGTGCCGCTGTCGCCGAGGTACTTCATAAACGCCTCGGATTGACCGAGTGCTGCATCGGCCTCGGCCAGGTTCTTATAGAGGGTGATGAAGAGGTAGACGGGTCCGGTGTTTGCCCCGTAGAACAGCTGGTAGGTGGCCCAGTTGCCGGTGGGAGCGGCCTTCTTGTAGCCGTCGACGTACATTTTGGTGATCTCTTCAATCTCTCGTTCGTGGCCGGGTTTGGCGACGTATTGGGTGATCTCCATATAGCGGACGCCGACCAGGTCGCGGAGGTTGAGGCTGAGGTCTTCGCGCAGGACGAGAGCGCTTTGGTCATACTCGGTCAGCAGCTCTCCGTCGACGTTGGTTGCGTGATCGAGTGCGGCGGAGAGGGTGGAGTTCTTACGGTTGGTCTGGATGTCCTTCTCCCATGCCTCCATGGACGGATAGGGGTTGAAGAAGAGCGAGCGGGAGGGGCCGGTCATGGAATCGAGTGCGAAATAAAAAGACTTGGCCTTGGCTGCGGCCATGGCGCGGACGAAGGCGCTCTCGGACTTTTCATGCAGGCCGCCGGACTTGCCGGGCTTGAGGTACTCGCGCTGGATGACCAGGACCTTGGGTGGTCCGTTCTGGGGATTGGTTTGGGCGGAGAGTGAGGCCGTGGCGAGGAGCGTAAGAACAAAGGCGGGAACGATGCCGTGTTGGAGAGTGAGATGCTTCATAGGTGAGGTCCTCCGGATGGGACAGAATGGTTCGACCGCGTACGGTCTTTCTGGTCTTTGGTTTTGGGAGAGGGCGCATGTAGCGTACTCCCATAGGATGAGGGTGCGAAGCGGGGGCCGGTGGTGTGTGCCCGGGGCCGGAGTGCTGTCCGCGAGGGTGCGTCGCCGTAGAAGGGGGGCACGCAGGGCCTGCTGGATTCCGAGTGGAAGACGAGTGTGCACTTTGCCGCTGGTGGTGTCAATTGTCTGCGAACGGGTGAGCTTGAGTCCGAAGAGGAAAGGGCGTTTGCAGGCAGCCAGATTTGTTATATTGGCGGGGCTTCCTAGTTCCTAAATCTTGATCGATCAATGTTTCCAAGGAGAGTCTGATGTCGAATGCGCTGAGCTCTACAGCGATCCGGGATGTGGTCCAGGTGGTTGGTCTATCGTGTGTGTTGCTGGTGACCGGATGTTCCTCGGTGCGACAGAGGATGAGCGGTCCGGCAGCCGCTGAGGCGACGATTCGCAGGCTTGATGCGGCCTGGGTAAAGGCTGCCGAGACGAAGCAGGTGGATGCGTGGGTGGACTTCTACGCCGACGATGCGGTGGTGCTGCCTCCGAACGAAGCGATGGCGACGACGAAGGATGCGATTCGTAAATCCGTAGCCGGCCTGTTGAGCCTGCCGGGACTTGCGCTTACCTGGGAGCCGACCAAAGTGGAGGTCGCAGCATCGGGTGATCTTGCGTACCTGTACGGGGTGTACCAGTTGAAGATGCTGGACGAGAAAGGTGCGCCGGTGTCCGACTATGGCAAGAACGTCGAGATCTGGAAGCGGCAGCCCAATGGCGGCTGGAAGTGCATTGTGGACACGTGGAACTCCGACCTGCCCCCAGCACCGGTCGCCGCAAACTAAGCCCTAGCGCCTGCCGCTATTGGTTACTGCCACTCCACCACGCTTTCTTTCAGATGATCGAACTCTACGGCGCCATCGGTCAGCGTGACCGCTGTTCCGTTGACGGTGACGCTCTTCGGCTTCGCGAAACGCCAGCGAACATAGATCTGCGCGGCCGAGTCGCCGGTGATCTTCAACCGCTTGCCACTGCGCTCCAGCTTGCGGCCTTCGAAGTCGGTGAGGGTTGCGGATCCGCCCTCGTCGTTGATCTCGTAGACGCGGCGGTCGTCGAGCGACTTCACGGTTGTGTTGCCGCTCTCACTCTGCGGAACCAGGGTCATGACGTCTTCGGGGATCTTGGGGATTACCGCGCCTGCGCGTACGTACACCGGAATCTGGTCGACCGGGACGTCGACGACGATCACCTTGCCGCCGCTGATGGGTGCGCCGGTCCAGTAGTCGACCCACTCGCCTGCGGGCAGATACACCGGGCGGCGTGTGTTCTCGTCGATCACCGGAGCCACCAACAGGTCGGGGCCGAAGAGATATTCATCGCGAGTGACACGCGCTCGTGCATCGTCCTGATAGACCAGCGGAAGTGCGCGGAGAATTGGCATTCCGTTCCTCGCTGACTCCTGCGCGGCCGCGTAGCGGTAGGGGAAGAGGCTCATGTGCAGCACGGAGAACTTGCGATAGACGTCGAACGCTTTCGTCCCGCCGGTGCTTGCGTCCCAGTCCCATGGCTGCGTGTTCCTCTGCGACAGCACCTCCATGGTGGGGGTGAAGGCTGAGAACTCCGTCCAGCGCATCTGCAGCAGCGGGTCTACGGTGGTGCCGTACTTTAGGTAGCCGCCGAGGTCCGCGGCCCATAGCGACATGCCGCTCATGCCTGCGTTCAGACCTGCCGTCACCACTGTGGGGAGGCCGTTCTCCGGGCTGAAGCTGGACTCGTTGTCGCCGCCCCACAGGAAGCCGATGCCGTTAGCACCGGTCGTCACACTGCGCGCGAACAGGACGCCATTGCCCTTGAGGTCTTTCTGGATAACCTCCTCCATCGCGTTGTTGTAAAGCAGTGCGTAGCGATTGCGCATGATGAGCTTGTTGCTTCCATCGGCAAACTTTACGTCGCCCTGGAAGTTGCCTTCCGCGTCGTCATCCTTGAAGCCGTCCGCGCCTGCCTTGATCGCGCCGCGTATCTGGTCCTGCCACCAGTTCTTTGCGGACGGGTTAGTGAAGTCGATCATCGATCCCAGCCCCTTCCACCAGCGGCCAACGTAGGGCGTTCCATCGGGACGCTTCACGAAGTAGCCGTTCCCTGCTGCCTCGTCGTAGGTCTCGGCTTTGGTCAGAAGTTTACCTGCAAAGCCTGCTTCACCGGGTGGGTTCGATTGCGAATTTATCCACGACGTGTGCCACAGAACTAACTTGTAACCTTCATCGTGCAGATGCTTGATCATGCCGGGTGCATCATCAAATTGCTTGGGATTGAATTTGTAACTGTTATAGGACGTTGTCCACGGAGAGTCGATCACGATGATGCTGGCGGGCAGACCGAGGGCGCGGGTCTTGTCCACATCTTCGCGGACCTGTGCTTCATTCTGGTGGAAGTCGCGGCCCATCCACGGTGCGAACGCCCAGTATGGCGGCAGGATGGTGCGCTGCGTAATTCCGGTGAAGCGCTCCAGCACCTTGGGGAACTCCGGCCCGGCGAAGACGACGACACGGAGTTTTTCTGCAGGCACCGAGATTTCAATGTCGTTGATGCTGGTGGCGTTCATGTCGAAGATGGCTTCGGCAGTGGTATCGACCCACAGTCCGTAGCCGCTGGTGCTCATAAAGAAGGGCACCGGCTTGTAAGCAGCGGCTCCCTTGGCGATGCCGTTGTCCTGCGACGCGTTCTTTACCGTGGTGCGGGCGTGGTTCAGGGTGTTGAAGCGTTCGCCAAGTCCGTAGTAGTTGGCGGAGTCGCGCACCAGGAACTGCCACGTCCCCATGGAGTAGGCGGTGCTGGTGATCTCCAGAATGCCCGGTGCCAGCTGTCTGAAGTGCAGCTTGTTGGTGGTCACTGCGTCGCCTTCAAAGTAGAAGTCGTGTAGCAGCAGGTCTGTGCCCTCGTCGATGCCTTTGACGGGCCGCTTGTTGGGCAGGGCCAGGGCCACGGTGGTCGGGTCGCGACGCACCA
>JANYER010000139.1 GCA_025359825.1 Granulicella sp. | reverse complement strand
CTTAGTAGCCCGGCTGGACAGCACCCAGGCCGCAATCGACTCCATCACTCCTATTTGGCCCTCAGCCAACTTCTACGAGCGCGAAGTCTTTGACCTCTTCGGCGTTCACTTCGGCGGCCATCCCAACCTGCGGCGCATCATGATGCCCGAGGACTGGCAGGGTCACCCACTCCGTAAGGACTACCCCGTGGAGGGCTACCGCTAATGACACCTCTCGTAGCACCTGAACCCGCCATTGAAGACCTCAACGAAGGCCTGGAAGGCATGCCCGTCTCCCACCGCATCAACCCCGGTGTAGAAGACGTCATCGCCGACGCCGCCCGTCACGACGGCTCTGACCCCTCCAAAGACCAGACCATGGTCATTAACATGGGTCCGCAGCACCCCAGCACCCACGGCGTTCTCCGCCTGGTACTGGAGATTGACGGCGAGACCGTCGTCGCCCTCGCCCCCGATATCGGCTACCTCCACACAGGCATCGAGAAGACCTGCGAGGCCAAGTTCTACCAGCAGGTCGTACCCCTTACCGACCGCATCGACTACCTCTGTCCCATGACCAACAACCTCGCCTACTGCCTCGCGGTAGAGAAGTTGCTCGGCCTCGAAATTCCGGAGCGCGCTCAGTACCTGCGCGTCCTGATGAATGAGCTCACCCGTATCCAGTCGCACCTCGTCTGGCTCGGCACCCACGCCATGGACATCGGCGCGCTCACCGTCTTCCTCTATTGTTTCCGCGAGCGCGAAGACATTCTGCGCATCTTCGAGGGCCTCGCCGGCCAGCGCATGATGACCAGCTACTTCCGCATCGGAGGCGTCTCGCTCGATCCCCCGCTGGACTTCTACAAGAAGGTGCAGGACTTCCTCACCCGCATGCCGGAGAAGATTCAGCAGTACGAGAACCTGCTCACCGGCAACCCTATCTGGATGGGCCGCCTGAAGGGTATCGGCCACCTCTCGGCTGCCGACGCTATCGCCCTCGGCGTCACTGGCCCCCCGCTTCGCGCCTCGGGCGTCGATTGGGATCTCCGCCGCGATATGCCCTACTCCGGCTACGAAAAGTTTCAGTTCAAGGTCCCCGTCTCGCAGGGCTGCGACGTCTGGGCGCGCTACGTCGTCCGCATGGAAGAGATGCACGAGTCGGTCAAGATTTGCCAGCAGGCGCTCGATGGCCTGCCGCAGAGCCGCATCGTCGCCGACGCACCCAAGATCATCCTGCCCGATCGCGAACAGATGAAGACCCAGATGGAGTCGCTCATCCATCACTTCAAGATCGTCACCGAAGGCTTCGGCGTACCCGCTGGAGAGGTCTTCCAGGCCGTCGAATCGCCCCGCGGCGAGATGGGCTACTACGTCGTCTCCGACGGCACCGCTAAACCCTTCCGCGTCCATATGCGCAACCCAAGCTATGCCACGTTGCAGGCGCTCGAGACCATGTGTAAAGGCAGATTGCTCGCTGACGTTGTCTCTGTTATTGGTTCCATCGATATTGTTCTTGGGGAGATTGATCGATGAAGCGTCGGCATCGACTCTTCCATTCGATTGCTTTCCGATTTATGGAGACATATGCGTACGGAGGGCCGACCCTACCGCCAGATTCAACGGTAGCTGCAAAAGATGAGTTCATTGAACAATACGGTAAGGCTTTACTGACGGTGCAGTATTACTCAAGAATTTTTGGATTGAAAGAAGTTTTCTTGATGGATTCGGACAATAAGCAGAAGGCGTGGCTTAGTCAGAAGGAAGTACGTGAACAGTTCAATATCGTGAAGTTAGCTAATAATCCCGACTACTTTCAAGACCGGGTTACTGCTGAAGATAGATACTGGAAGAGTAATGGTTCCCGGGCATTATTGAAATGAACCCTCAGCTCCACATCGAACTCTGGACCTCGTTCGCATCAATGATTCGCAGCTATGGAGCGGCACAAGGGCTCAACAGCCGCCACCAGGCCATCGTAGAAGTAGGTAGTGATCAGATTCTCCTTCGTGTCGGAACCCGCTGGCTACGCATCACCCCCAGCGAAATGACCGAAGACAACAACCAATCGCAACCGTTCCAGCTCAACGAAGACGGAACCGTAACAGTTGGCGCAATAACCGAAGACATGGATTTCACAGCCGAACGGCTGACGCGGGAGCTAATGCAGTGAGCACAGTCGCAAACACGATCTTCTCGCCGGAGCTGGCAGCCCGCTTCGACCATCTCGTTACCATCTATCCCCTGCGCCGCTCCGCGCTTGTCCCCATGCTGCTTTACGCCCAGGATGAGGTGGGCTACATCTCCGATCCAGTCGTCGCTGAGATCGCCGTCCGCATCGGCATCAACGAGCTGGAAGTCCGCAACGTCCTCAGCTACTACTCCATGCTGCGCACCAAGCCGGCCGGTAAGTACAACGTCCAGGTCTGCACCAATATCTCCTGCATGTTGCGCGGCGGCTATGAAGTCCTCGACCACTGCAAGCACAAGCTCGGCATCGGCCACAAAGGTGTCACCGCAGACGGCATGTTCTCCCTTGAAGAAGTCGAGTGCATCGGAGC
>JANYER010000124.1 GCA_025359825.1 Granulicella sp. | reverse complement strand
CGGAGAAGCTGGCTGAGGATGTTGGTGCGGGCGAGGTTAACGCTGCGGATGCTTCGTTTGATGTGGGTGGCTTTGGAAGCGATGCTGCGGAGGAGGAAGGTGGCGACTTCAGCTTTGATGTGGACGCTCCCTCGGAGGTGGCTGCCAAGGGCGATGCTGCGGATACATCCTTCGATACGAGTTTCAATTTTGGGTTTGATTTTGGCGGGAGTGAGGAGAGCTCCAAGATTGCGGCGGAGAACTCTGTTGACTCGGATGCAGCGCATGGGATCGATGGGGCGAGCTTCAATCCATTTGCACCAGTCCTGCTGAAGACTGCGGCGAGTGGCGGGTTGAAGCGGTCGGCAGGGATGTCCATGGACAAGGCGGCAGAGCTGAAGATGGCGGATGAGAAGCCAGCCTTCCGCAAGCCAGGCGATGCGGCGACGCTGCCGGAGCTGATCAAGTTTTTGAATGACCGGAGTGGCTATATTCGTTCGTTGGAAGAAGAGGCGACGCCGGAGAGCTTCTCGCGGATTGAGAATTTGAAGGAACTGGCGAATGCGGCGCAGGATGCGCAAGAGCGCGGCGAGACGCTGCACGAGTTCCTGGACCATGCCGCGTTGGTGAGTGACGCGGACAGCTACTCGGCCGAGGCGCGGGTGACGTTGATGACGCTGCATGCGGCGAAGGGGCTGGAGTTTCCTCTGGTGTTTTTGGCCGGGATGGAGGAAGGGTTGTTCCCGCACTCGCGCACTTTTACCGATCCGACGGGTCTGGAAGAGGAGCGGCGGCTCTGCTATGTAGGGATGACGCGGGCGATGGATACGCTGGTGATGACGCGTGCGCGGTACCGGCGGCGGTATGGCAGCGACATGCCGGAGGCTTCGATTCCGTCGCGGTTTCTGGATGAGGTGCCTTCGCGGTTGATGGAAGATCTGGGCAGTCCTCCGGCTCGGCCACAGTTTTCGGGGTCGGAGTATGGCGGTGGGACGGGCTTTGGGGGCCGCGGAGCCTATTCGACGGCTTATCCGAAGCGAGGCGGTGCTGAGGAGGGGGAACGGCACTACAGCTATGAGGATGAGGACCAGAGTGGTGGTTCGGGCAGTGCCGCTGCGGCCGGGAAAGCGGGCGGCAGAGGCGTTTCTGGCTCTGGATCACTGGATAATATTGCGAACTTCTTCGCCTCGCGCGGGCAAAAGGTGGGGGCTGCGCCGAAGTTTCCGCGGCCAAAGCTGGCGATTGCGGAGCCAACGGGCAAGACGGGGCTGATACAGGGGGTTCGGGTGCGGCACCCCAAGTATGGGGAAGGAACCGTGTTTCGTCGCGAAGGCGATGGGGATGACGCGAAGATTACAGTACAATTTAACAATCACGGCGTGAAGAAGCTGGTGGAGAAGTTCGCCCAGCTGGAACGCCTGTAACCGGAACACCTTAAGAGCTCCGCAAAATCAGCACTTACAGAAAGATTGGCAGACGAACCATGGCAAATACCAAGAGCATCACCGATACCCAAGAGCGCAAGAAGGTAAAGCGCGCAGCACGTAAGGCAGCACCAGCCAAGGGACCGCGCGCGGGCGCACGTGGCGAGAATAAGGCCAAGATCAAGAAGGCTGCACTGGGCAAGGCCAAGCGCTAGCTCGAAAGCTTTGTTGGCTCCCGGTAGTGGCTTTTGGGCTGCTACCGGAGCCACACTAGATAGAACTAAGCCGATTTTAGTTGTTGCACCACGGCCAGTCGGCGATTCGTCCGCAGTAATGTATCCCCAACCAATTCTTGTTTGAGGAGCGCGCGCTGGCCAGGCAGATCTTCGCAACCAAATCCATCGATAAGCTGATCTCAGAATCAGAGCGGCCGGAGCACGCGCTGCAGAAGACGCTAGGCCCGGTAAGCCTGACGGCTCTGGGTATCGGCGCGGTGATTGGCTCGGGCATCTTTACGGTGATCGGCACGGCGATTGGCGGTAACCCGGCGAAGTTGGCGGGGTGGATGGATTCGCCGGTCGTGGACCTGATTCTGCAGACGATCCGCCACACTCACGGCGGAGTCGCAGGGCGTCCGGGAGCGGGACCGGCGCTAGCTGTGTCGCTGGTGCTGGTGGCGATTGTGTGTGCGCTGACGGGGCTCTGCTATGCGGAGTTGGCGAGCATGATTCCGATTGCGGGTTCGGCGTACACCTATACGTATGCGACGCTGGGCGAACTGGTGGCGTGGATTATTGGGTGGGACCTGATCCTGGAGTATGCCTTCAGCAATATGAGTGTGAGCGTGGGCTTTGCTGCGCATGTGGTGGACCTGCTGGACTGGCTGGGACTGCACCTCTCGCCGAAGTGGTTGAGTCCGGCGTATCTACCGCTGGGGCTGCAAGACCTGCAAGGGCATGACATCTACGGGACGGGCTGGCACGCGGGATTCAACATTCCTGCATTCCTGATTGTGCTGCTGCTGACGGTGGTGCTGGTGCGCGGGATTCGCGAGTCGGCACGGACCAACAACATCATGGTGCTGGTAAAGATTGCGGCGATTCTGGTATTTCTGTTCTTCGGGATCAGCTTTATTCATCCGGGTAACTACGTGCCGTTCTCGCCGAACGGGTGGTCGGGAGTGTTGGCGGGTGGATCGATTATTTTCTTTACCTATATTGGGTTTGACTCGGTTTCGACGGCGAGTGAGGAGTGCAAGAATCCGCAGCGGGATGTGCCGATCGGGATTCTGGCGACGCTTGTGGTTTGCACGATTCTGTACATCGGCGTGGCGCTGGTGCTGACCGGGATGGTGCCGTGGAGCACGGTGGCGGGGGATGGTGCTCCGGTAGTCAATGCATTGAAGCGAGTGAGCCTGATGCCGGGGGGACATCGGCTGCATTGGGTTCGGTTAGCAGTTCTGCTGGGGGCGATCATCGGGATGGTGTCGTCGATCCTGGTCTTCCAGCTTGGGCAGGCGCGGGTGTGGTTTGCGATGAGCCGTGACCGGCTGCTGCCTTCAGCGTTCAGTAAGGTGCATCCGAAGTTTCGGACGCCGGCGTTTGCGACCTGGGTGGCAGGCGTACTGGTAGCGATTCCGGCGGGGCTGTTCGATGTGGGGACGTTTGCAGAGATGTCCAACATCGGGACGCTGTTTGCGTTTGTACTGGTGTCGATTGGCGTGATGGTGCTGCGGGTGCGACAGCCGGAGCGGCGACGTGGTTTCCGCGTGCCGTTCGGGTTTGTGGTGCCGGTACTGAGTGTGCTGTTCTGCGTGCTGCTGATGGCGGGGCTCCCGGCGGTTACATGGATACGCTTTTTTGTTTGGCTGGTCATAGGGCTGGTGGTTTACGTGTTCTATTCGCGCAAACGGAGTGAGTTCTACCAACCGAAGGCATAGTCTTTAAGGTATGGCGAAGACGTTCCTTACGGCTGAGTGGCGCAAGCTCATCATGGCGAACTACGCGGTTGCGCCGAAGTTGTTGCTACCGCATCTGCCTCCGGGGACAGAACTCGATTCGTTTGAAGGGCAGCATTATGTGAGCCTGGTGGGGTTCCTCTTTGAGGATGTGCGGCTGAAGTCCATTCCGGTGCCGTTTCATCGGACATTCGAAGAGGTGAATCTGCGGTTCTACGTGCGGCATAAGGCTGCGTCAGGGGAATGGAGGCGCGGAGTGGTGTTTCTGAGCGAGCTGGTGCCGCGATTTGCCCTGACGATGGTGGCGAACACCATCTATGGCGAGCGGTACTCGACGCTGCCGTTGCGGTATGCGTGGACCGAGACAGAGGAGCATCGCTCGGTGGCTTACCAGTGGAAGCACCAGAGGCGTTGGAATGATCTGAAGGTGAAGGCGGCGCTTGAGTCTGAACCGATTGCCGTGGGTAGCGCAGAGGAGTTCTTTACGGAGCACTACTGGGGCTATACGAAGCGTGGACGTGGTGCGGGCTGGACGGCAGAGTATGAGGTGGTGCATCCGCGGTGGGAGATGTACCGCGTGCTGGAACAGACGATCGATGTGGACTTTGGTGCGCTGTATGGCAGTGGGTTTGCCGATCTGGCAGGGCGGGCGCCCGAGAGTATTCTGCTGGCAGAGGGGTCGAAGATTTCGGTCAAGGCCGGGACTAGGCTGGCCGGGGCTAGTGTCTCCGGCGGACTGCTCGGCTAAACTGACGTAATGGCAAAGAAACAGAAGAACGACGCGATCGATCCCGTAGAGTGGCTGCGGGGACTGCCGAAGTGTGAGCTGCATCTCCATCTGGAGGGGACGATTCTTCCTGCGACGCTGGTGGCGTTGAGTGAGCGGCATGACGCGATTCCGCTGACGCTGGATGGAGCGACGGCGCTCTATAAGTACGATAACTTTCTGGGCTTCCTGCAATCATTCAAGGCAGTAACGGAGCGGCTGCGCGGGCCGGATGACTATGAACTGATTACCTACAACATGGTTCGTGAGCTGGCGGCGCAAGGCGTGGTGCATGCCGAGGTGTATATCTCGTTCGGGATTATTTATTTCTGGAAGAAGACCGAGGTTGAGCCGTACGTCGAGGCGATTGAACGTGGACGGATACGAGGGGAGAAGGAGTTTGGCACTTCCCTGCTTTGGATTATTGATGCGGTGCGGCACTTTGGTGTGGAAGAAGGGGCGAAGGTGTTTCGCAAGGCGGCGGAGCTGCGGGCGACGTATCCCAGCATCGTGGGGATTGGGATTGGCGGCGATGAGGCGCGCGGGCCGGCGGAGCAGTTCAAGGACTTATATACCGAGGCCAGGGCGGCGGGGCTGCGATTGACGGCGCATGCAGGCGAGAGTGTGGGGCCGGAGAGTATCTGGTCGGCTCTCAACATTGGGGCGGAGCGGATTGGTCATGCTCTTTCTGCCCGCGAAGATGTGGAGTTGATGGACGTGCTGGCGGAGCGGCAGGTGCCGCTGGAGTTGAACGTAACCAGTAATATTCGGACGGGATGCTGCGCGGAGTTCGAGACGCATCCTCTGCAGGAGTACTTTGAGCGGGGGTTGATGGTGACCATCAATTCGGATGATCCGCCCATGTTTGGCAGTGATCTGCTGGGCGAGTATGTACTGGTGCATGAGCGCTACGGCTTTACGCTGGACCAGATGCGCGAGCTGGCTGCTAATGCCGTGGAGGCAAGCTTCCTGGGGCCGGAGCGGAAGGTGGCGCTGCTGCAAGCGGTCGAGCAGTATGGCTGGTAGGGTTATGTGGGGGCGCGATGGAACAGGCATGGGTGATGGATCCAAAGAGGGTGCAGGGTCAAGTGAAAGCTCCGCGGGTGGCCTACTTTCCGGACTCGTTCCATGAGGTGAACGGAGTGGCGCATACCAGCCGGAACTTTGTGGGGTATGCGGAGCGGCGGGGGCTGCCGTTTTTATGTGTGCGGGCGGGTAAGGGTGGAGTCTTCACCTCACCTACAGGCGCGCTGGAGGTGCTGGAGCTGCCGCGCGGATTCGCTTCGTTCGGGATCGAAAAAGACCTAGCGTTCGACCCTTTGTTTGGTCGGCATCTGACGCGGGTGGAGCGGGAGTTACTGCGCTTCAAGCCGGACATCATCCATATTACCGGGCCGAGTGAGCTGGGTCTGTTAGGTGCGTGGTTCGCGTATGAGATGGGAATTCCGCTGGCTGCCTCCTGGCACACCAACGTGCATGAGTACGCGGCACGACGGCTGGAGTGGCTTACCAACCGTCTGCCTGAGGGGCGAAGCGAGATGGCCGCCGCGAAGATTGAGTCTGCTTCGTTGTGGACAGCGAGCCACCTATACCGGCTGGCGAAGGTGCTGTTTGCACCGAACCGGGAGCTGTGCACCATGCTGGAGGATGCGACCCATCAGCCTTGTCACCTGATGCAGCGGGGGGTGGAGACGGTGTTGTTCGACCCTGCGAAGCGGACACGGCCCGCAAGCGAGGCAAAGCTCGTGCTGGGATATGTTGGGCGGCTTTCGATTGAGAAGAACGTTATGTTGCTGCCGGTGATTGAGCAACAGCTTGCGGCGCTGGGGGTTACGAATATTGAGTTTTTGATTATCGGGCATGGCAGTGAGGAGCCTGCGCTGCGGGCTGCGTTGCCTCAGAGCAAGGTGAGGTTTGCGGGAGTGTTGCGGGGGGAAGCGTTGTCTACTGCGTATGCGGATATGGACCTGCTGGTGTTTCCGTCGCACACGGATACCTTTGGCAATGTTGTGCTGGAGGCGCTGGCCAGTGGAGTACCGGCAATTGTGACCCCGGATGGTGGACCGAAGTACATTGTGCAAGATGGAGTGACGGGATTTATTGCGACAGATGATAATTTTACAGCTGCGATTGCTGCGCTTGCGGCGGATCGCGCCAAGCTGGACCGGATGCGGCTGGATGCTCGGGCGTACGCGCTAGGGTGTAGCTGGGATGCTGTGTTTGACCGGGTGTACGCAGCGTATGCGACGGTACTGCCTTAGCGAGATGCGGCTAGTACTGTAGCTCGCCGACGTAGACGCCATAGGGTGCAATCTTGACGGTCTCGAGGCCCATCGCGCCCATGCCGACATCGGTGCGGAGCAGGGTGCGGAAGAAGCTGCCGCGCAGCTTGAGCGCTTCCATGTCGGCACGAAGCGAGATGGTGACGGGTTGATCGGTCATATTGCAAAGGAAGACGATCGCGGGCGAGTGGTAGGAGACCACCTGTGGGCGGCGTACCCAGGCGACTATTTTTTGCGCATCGTGATTGAGCATGGCGTTGACGCCGGTGCGGACGGTGCTATTGCTATGCTGCATGGTGCTCATCTGCTTATACCAGGCGCTTACGTCGTCGGTGGCATTTGGCCCGGCGACCTGTCCGGCGCGAACCATCGCTCCGCCGCGTGTGCTGAGCAGGAGGGTTGCGACGACCTTGCCGAACTCCGGACCACCGCCTGCGCCGTCTGCCGTGGCGAGCATGGGGACAGCAGCACCGATGCGGTTGAGGGTATCGTTCTTTTCAAGCGCAGCGCGGATGGCGGCGACGTCCAAAGGTGCTACTGCGATGGAGGAGTCGAGCAGAAGTTGGGGGCCTTCGACGCCGCGGCTGGAGCTTCTCGGTGTGTCGGGTGTTGTGGAAGATGATGCGCTGGAAGATGCTCTGCGGCGGTGACGTGTGGGAGTTGCGAAGGAGGCAGAAGTAGACGTAGAGCCGACACTCGGGCTTGGCGCGTTGCTGAGAGAGGCGTCGCCAATCATGACGCGCTCCCCGACGTAGGACTTCGCGATACTGCGAAGTTGTCGCATCTGCGTGGCGTTGTCCTGCGTAGCGGAGTCTTTTGCGGCGACCAGACGGAAGCCCGAGACTCCGCGGCTAAGCCAGAAACGCGCGACGTTGGTTACATCTTCGCTGGCAGTCTTCGGGCTGAGCTCCACCAGAACGCGCAGGCTGTGGCGGCTGGCCTGCACCAGTACCTCGTCAAAGTCTTCCATGCTGCCGACAGCGGGGTCGATCCCGATTGTCGCCACTCCGCTCTGCAGGCCGCGCAGCAGGATGGCATCTACGCCCAACGCCTGCATGGCTTCCATGTTTATGGCGACGGCTTTCAGACCGCCCTCCTGCTGCGGCTCGACCGCGTAGATGAACGCATGTCGCCACCAGACATTGGGAGTAAGGCCGGAGCCGACCCAGCCGGGACGCGCCAGTGTCTGTCCGAGTGCAGGCAGCACCGCACACAGCAGCATCAACACAGCGGCGCAGCCGCGCAGGCGGCTTGGAGTTGAGAACCGCAGGCGGCTACGCATCGGCATCATTCGGTATAGGGAGAAGCTCGGCATAGACGAATCCGTCCCGCTCAATCACCTCCGCGGGCCTTACTGCGATGCTACCCGAGAACATCGGTCCAGCGAAGGCGAAGGTGTGGAACTCGCCTCGTTCGCCACAGGGGTCGACCGTCGCGGGCAGTTCGTTGAGCAGCGCAGCGTCATAGATCCGACCAGCAAAGGACCGATCCAGCACACGCGGATCGACGCAGGTAAGGTGCGCCCGCAGACCCGCAGCCACCATGGTTTGCGCAAGCTCGTCCGTCGGGATGCCCCACACCGGAAAGATGGCAGCCAGCCAGGTTCCTTCCAGTTGCTTCAACCGGTAGGTGCGGATCTCTTCCAGGAAGAGGTCACCAAAGGCCATGCCGTGCAGACCTTCACGCACTGCACGCTGTAGCACTATGGCCATGCGGGCCTCATAGTCGGCATTGCTGCAAGGGAACGGCAGGTCAACCTTCCACAGAGGCAGGCCCGTAGCCTCAGCTTGTCGGTCGAGCAGATCTTCCCGGTAGCCATGGATCGCGACGCGGCGAAAATGCTGGTTGATGGTGGTGACCAACGCGACGACTTCAAACTGCTGTTGCTCGCGGAGTATTCTGAGTGCCCACGCACTGTCTTTGCCGCCACTCCAGCTCAGCAGGATTTTAGGAAGCTGCATCATGCCAGCGTATCTTAAACCAGCGTCCTTTACTGCCCGGGGCGGGCGGGTGCTGCTGGAGTTCCGCGGCCCGTGAGTTGGCGGATGAGCTCCGTCTCGTGCGAGCGGTAGGGGGTGTAGTCCTGGCGGAAGACCTCGTGGAACCACACAGTCGGCTGCGAGAGCACGTACGGCTTCTGCCACGAGTCCCACGGCAGATACGTCTGGGTCTTGCCGGCGACGAAGCCCCAGTTGATGGCGGCTACGTTGTACTTCTTCGCGATGGGCAGGCTGCCGTCAAACGTGCTGCCCGCGCCGCGTGCCATGTACTCCGTGCAGAGGATCGGGCGATGGTGCGATTGCAGGGAGAGGATGCGCGCTTCGAACTCCTCCGGCCAACCGTAGTTATGGAACGAGATCACGTCGGACTCGGCCAATTGAATTTTGATCATCTCGCTCTGCTTGGACGGATCGGACCAGTTGCCGGTCCACACGCCACTGGTCAGCGGCTGCGTTGCACCTGCCTCGCGGGCCCATGCGAAGACCTTCGGCAGCAGCGCTGCCACCAGCTTGGCTTTACCCTTCACCTCGTTGGGTTGACTGGACTCATTGCCGTTGTCCGGCTCGTTCCACACGTCCCATCCCAGGATGCGGTCGTCCTTCGCAAACGCGCCTACTACGCCCTCCACATAAGCCTTCAGCTTCGGCTCATACGCTGGGTCGGAGAGGCCTTTTGCGCCGGGGCTCTGCACCCAGCCGGAGTTATGCACGCCGGGGATGGGTGGATGCTGCGGACCGAGCTTCGGCAGCGGGTCCCAGCAGGAGTCAAACAGCACCAGCAACGGCTTGATGTGGTGTTTCGCGGCGATGGTAAGAAAGGCGTCGAGCCGCTTCCTGAAGCCCTCTGGGTCCGACGTCCAAAGCTGGTCTTGCAGAAATACTCGCATCGTATTCATCCCGATGCCCTCAGCCAGTGCCAGTTCTTTATCGTTCAGCGCCGGGTTGAAGGTCTCCGGCTGAAACATCTCCAACTGGTTAATCGCATCGGAAGGAACATAATTCGCACCGACCCACCACGGCTGTTGGGCGTACCAGGTATTCGCCCGCTGCTCGGTCCAGCGCGCAGGTCCGGCGGCGTGGATGGCAGCTCCATGCAGAAGGTTGACCACACATACAACCACGGCTAAACGGGCGCGAATCTTCATACAATGTCCCCTTACAAAATCGAAACTCTAAAGTTCGATAGCAAATATCTTTCGCAGACCACGATACACGAACCAAGGTAATGCTTTACAGTGACTCGGTAGGTCTATCGAGTCAATATCCTTGCGAGTCTGTGCATGAACATCAAAGCTGTCGCCAAACGGGCCAACGTCTCTACCGCTACCGTCTCTCGCACCATGAACGGCTCCGCCAAGGTGAGCCCGCAGACGGCAGACCGCGTGCGCCGCGCGATTGAGGCTCTGAATTTTTATCCGAACACGAATGCCCGTGCGCTCGGCTCTGGACGCAGCAGCTTGTACGGCCTCATTATCTCCGACATCACCAACCCCTTCTTTCCTGAGCTCGTGAAGGCTTTTGAAGATATTGCTATCGCGCATGGCAAAGAGGTGCTGATCGCCAACACCAACTACGACCCAGCGCGCATGAAGATCTGCGTCACGCGCATGTTGCAGCGTAACGTCGATGGGCTGGCCATTATGACGTCTGAGATGGATGAGCGGTTGATGAGCATCTTCAGCCATCGCAATATTCCGTTGGCCTTTCTTGATGCGGGTGTTCCGGCCCAGGGGATCAGCTACGTGAAGATCGACTACGACGCTGGAGTTATGGTAGCGATGGACCACCTGGCCAGCCTGGGGCATCGCAGCATCGCGTTTATCAGTGGGCCCCTGCGGTTTGCTTCTGCGCACACCAGACTGCGTGCTTATAGCGAGTACTCAGCCTCGCATCAACTGCAGTCGCACGAAGTGCCGAACATGATTCAGGAAGGCGACCATCGCGTCGAAGGCGGCCACGCCGCGATGCAACGCATTCTGCAGGGACAGACGAAGAAGGCCGGCTCGCGCCCCACCGCAGTGCTTACCTCCAACGACCTCACCGCTATTGGAGCCATGGGCGCACTCGCCGAAGCAGGCCTGCGCGTCCCGCAGGACATCTCCGTCATCGGCTGCGACGACATCCAGCTCAGCGCCTACACGATGCCGCCACTCACCACCATCAGCCTGCCTCGCGAAGAGATCGCCAAGGCATCCTTCCGCGCGCTGCTCGACGCACGCGTACCCGACGGAGCGAACTTGCTACCCGGGGCCTGTCATATCGTCCACCCCACACTAGTGGTACGTAATTCAACAGCACGCAGTTCGAACGCACGCAGCTAGGACCAAACGGTTGACCCGCAGACGGTAATCTGCCCCACCGTCATGCAGGGCGTACTCAAAGGTGTCATCATCCGTACCGTCACGCTGCCTGTATACTGCATTTCGGTAGTCTCGGTAGTTTCTGCGGCTCGTTAGCTCGGGCTCTACAAACAAATAAAAGGGGAGGCCACACGGCCCCCCTTTTTTACGTTGTAGTCCACATAGTTTTACTGCAGGTCCAAAGTCTTCTCCGCAACCTTTTCAGCATCTCCGCGATACACCCGCACCCCATACACAATCGCGCCCACCAACAGGATGAAGCCCGCCGTCCGCATCTCTCGCAGAAAATTTGGTCGTGAGAACAGGATGAACACAAATCCACTCATCGCCAGCAGCACCGGCAGCGGATAGAACGGCATGCGGAAGCTTAGCGCGCCACGCTCCGCACGCGCCCGGCGATGGCGCGGTAGCAGTACTGCAACGCCTTGTAACAGAAACTGGAACATAATCCGGATTACCACCAGCGTCGTAATCACCTCCTGCAGCCGGAACAGGCAGCAGAACAGCGTCATCCCACCCAGTGTCAGCAGCGACACATGGGGAATGTGATGCTTCGGATGTATCTTGGAGAACACCGCTGGAAAATTTCCGCCCCGCGCCGCCGCATACGGAATTCGCGAGTACCCCAGCAACAAGGCCAGTACCGAAGCTGATGCCGCCAGCGCGATCAGCACCACAATCGACGTCGCAGCCGTATGGCCAAGTGCCGTCGCCCCGTACGCCCGCTGCATGAATACCGCCATCGTATACATGCGCGCATCGCCGTTCAGGTTTCCGGTAAGGTCGTGCCACGGAATCACTCCCAGTACGCTGATGTTCATTAATAGATACAGCGTTCCAACGATTGCGACCGACCCCAGCACTGCTCGCGGAATCGTGCGGCGCGGGTCCCGCACCTCTGCACCCAGGAAGCACACGTTGTAGTAGCCCCAGTAGTCGTACGCCGAGATCAGCATTCCCGAGCCCAGCCCCGTAAAAAATGCAGGTCCAAGATGAAATGCGCCGGCAGGAAAATCGAATGCCAGCTTCGCATGGAAGTGCGTCAGCCCGGTCACGATAATCGCCAGCAACGCAAACACTACCACTCCGCCGAGCACCCGCATTAGCTTGTCGATGGAGCGCACCTTGCGGTACAGCACCATCAGTGCCGTGCAGCACAATCCCATCGCCATCAGTGTCTGCCCGCTGAACACCACGGGAACAGTCAGCACTGTAAACGACAACAATTTTTCGCCGGAGTGAGGGAAGAAATACGACAGATACTGCGAGAATCCCAGACAGCCCGAAGCGATCGAAAGCGGCGCACTAAAAAGTAGCTGCCACGCGTACAAAAAGGAGATCGGCTTGCCCAGCCCGCGCTCTCCATACAGCGCTCGTAGATACACATACGATCCGCCCGCCTCCGGATATGTCGTTCCGAGCTCACTCCACACCATGCCATCGCAGAGTGAAAGCACCGCACCCAGCAGC
Organism: Granulicella sp.; assembly: GCA_025359825.1. Lineage (GTDB taxonomy): Bacteria > Acidobacteriota > Terriglobia > Terriglobales > Acidobacteriaceae > Edaphobacter. The sequence continues at coordinate 3,094 of JANYER010000124.1, read as the reverse complement.
CAGCCCAGCATCGCCTGCGGGCCACCCAGCGCAATCACGATGAGCGGCAGCGTGACGAAGGGTCCCACCCCAACCATGTCAATAATGTTGATGCCAAGCGCAGCCGTGGCCGAGAACCCTCGCTCCAGCCCTTGCTGCTCGGCCTTCGCCGCCAGGTTACTGTGCGACATCATCCGCCGCCAGCAGCTCCCGCGTCGCCGTACGAATCCGTTCGCGCGCTGCCTCCAGGCCATCGGCCTGCTGCTTCAACCACTGCGCATCGGTCTCCAATAGAGCACGCGACCGCTGAATCTCCGGATCCAGCGCCTCCGGTGCCGGCCCGCCTGCAATCTTCCGCACGGCAACAAAGTGCGCCGCATCCAGCGACCGCCGTAGTAACTGCAGCTCCGGCATCGCAAATGTAGGATGGTCAGCCGCCAGAATGTACTCAACCGATGCAGCCATCTTATCCGCGTCGAAGCGGCCTTCCTGGTCCTTCACCGCTTCGCTCACAATCTCGTGCGCCGTACGGAAGCTCATGCCCGTCTCCCGTACCAGCGTGTCGGCCAACTCGGTGACGGTAAGGAAGTTTGCGTCCGCACAGGCGGCCATGCGCTCGGTCAGAAACTCAATCTCCTCCAGCACTCCGGCCAGCAGCTTAAGGCTGCGCTCCGCATCTTCAAAGGCGTTGTAGACCATCGGCTGCAGGTCGTCTTCACTATCGTTGATGTCGGTGAACGGAGTGTTGTGCAGACTGCCCAGGATCGCCTGCGCCTGCGTCATCGCCTTGCTCGACAGAATGCGAACGTGCTCCAGTGGCACCGGATTGCGCTTCTGCGGCATAATGCTACTGATCTGGACGTAGCCATCGCTTAGCCAGATATAGCCGAATTCAACGCTGCTCCATTGCAGAAAGTCCTGCGCCAGCCGCCCCAGGTTCAACATGCAGATCGAGAGCACCGCACAGCTCTCGGTCAGATAGTCGACCGCGGCAATCGCCCCGTAGCTATTCACCTGCAGGCCCTCGAAGCCCAGTAGCGACGCTACGGTGCTGCGGTCTATCGGGAAACCCGTCGTTGTAATCGCGCACGCGCCCATGGGCGAGCGATTCACCCGCACCACGGCCTCGCGCAGCCGCTCGAAGTCGCGCTCGAAGCACTCCAGGATCGCCATCAGGTAATGCCCCAGTGTCGTCGGCTGCGCAGGCTGGTTATGCGTATAAGCCGGCATCAAGCTGGCACGATGCTCCCAGGCCAGACGCACTATCTGCTGCCGAACCTCCAACAAGCTGGTCATCGTATCCGCCAGCCGCTCGCGGATTACCATGCGGTACATGGTCAGGTCGATATCGTTGCGGCTGCGCGCGGTGTGCATCTTGCCCGCGATCTCCGCGCCACACTGGGCGGCCAGCTCACGCTCCATAAAGAAGAAAAGGTCCTCAAAGCTGCCGTCGTACTCTGCAGTACGAATCTTCTCCAGGTCCAGCCCGTCGAGCGCCTTCAGGCACGCGGCCACCTCGCGCTGCGTCATGATTCCCTGCTGCCCCAGCATAAGCGTATGCGCGTACTGGATTGCGAGCAGGGGCTCCAGGTAGTACTTCTTTGCATCGGTAAAGATCTGCGCCAGGACCGTGTCGCGGTAGATGGGAGCAGGAAACTTCGACTTCGGGTGCGGTGTGGATGATGCCATGAATCTTCCTTAAGAGAGTTGCTGCTGAGAATGATGATGTTAACTGAACCGCAGCAGCCAAGGAAATAGTTTGCTGCCCAGCGGACAAAGGAAGGGGCGTGAACCCTATCGATTCACGCCCCAGATAGTGTTTCAAATTGATTAGAAACGAAACGCAGCGCCCCACTGAACAATGCGGGCTTCCAGCACCGAACTACGGGTTACTGTAGGAGCGGCATTCGGTACGCCAGTAGCAGCATTTACTGGCTGAGATGTTGCAATGCCGGTCACGTTGGTGTGATTGAAAAGATTGTTAGCTTCGATGAAAACTGAGGTCGCAAGCCTATCAAAGAGTTTTGGAAATGTGCGTGTATAGCGTGCATCCATTTGGTAGACATTTGGTGAACGAACCGAGTTGCGCCCAACTCCTAGAGGGCGTGTCACGCCTGCCACGGAGGAATCTCCGTTGATAGTTGTGCCTGTCAGAATGCTGGATTGATCTCCAGATTCTGTATTCAACAGCAGTGCAACCAGGTTATGGTTTGCCACTTCGTTCACGATGCGATTACTCAACGAAAATGTCGGCTCAATTACAGCTGTCATGTTAAACGCATGCGGGTGATTCACGATGCTATTGCTGCGGTCCCGTTTGCGATTCGACGTATCTTCAATAGCGATACTCTGCTCGAACGAGTTGACGTCGGGTGCATCGGAAATAGAGTGCGACCATGTGTAGTTTGCGTTCAATTGAATGCCCCGCACCAGTGCGTGTGTGTAATTGAAGACGAGTGCATTGAAGCTTGTGTTCGCGCCAGACTCAACCTGATTGATCTGGTTGAACCGCGCGTCTAGCCGCGCTGGTCCGTAGACCGGGCGTCCGTCGTCAAGAGTGCCGATAGGCGTAGTTGGATTAATGTTGTGCAGAAATTGCAGATTCCGGCCATTGGCGAGAACGTAGCCAAGCGTGAATGTGTCATGCCGACTTAGCTCTTGCTGAAGCTGTGCGGTCGCGTTCCACGTGTACTCATTTTTGAAGCCGGGAGATACTGTCGTAACATTTTGCTGCACCACAGCTGTCGTTGAAGGAATTACTGGAAACGCGGGCGCACCTGCGGGAATGACTGGTATTGTTACCTGATTGGCAACCGGAGTGCGCGTAATGGTGTAGGTATAGGTGCTCGTGCGATTCGATCCATCCTGATTGAGTGCATTGAACCAGAGGTTGGTAGGGGGAGCCTGGTAAAAGATGCCGATGGAACTCTTAATAACTGTCTTGCTGTTCACTTGATAGGCCAAACCGATACGAGGAGAGAAGTTCGTGTTGGGCGTATTGAAGGAACGAGAGTTCGGAAATAACGCATTCGGGTTCGCATTGGGACTTTTGAAACGGTCGTAACGCAAACCATAGATAACCACTAATTTCGGTGCAGCCTGCCAGGTGTCCTGT
>JANYER010000110.1 GCA_025359825.1 Granulicella sp. | reverse complement strand
ACGATCTCTTCCTTGAGGCGCTTGAGCTCGAGGAGGGTGAGCTGGAGGAGCTTCTCGGTCTTATCGACGGAGGTGCCGGCGTAGACGGAGAGGGAGCCGGTGTCGCGGAAGGGGTTCATCTCGGAGTAGATGGAGTAGGCGAGGCCCTGGTCTTCGCGGATGGACTGGAAGAGGCGAGAGCTCATGCCGCCGCCGAGCATGGTGTTGAGGAGGTAGACGCCGTAGCGGTCGGGGTGATGGACCGGCGGGGCCGGGACGCCGAGGCAGAGCTGCACCTGCTCGAGCGACTTCTTGCGCTTGAGGGTGATGTGGGGGTGGGCCTGGGGCGCGACGCTGGGGGTGATGGCGTGGGCGGTCGGGGCTAGCGAATTAAAGTGGGACGCTACCTGGTCGACGAAGGTGTCGTGGTCGAGGTTGCCAGCGGCGGAGAAGACCATGTTGGCCGGGGTGAAGCGCTGGTTGTAGAAGTCGAAGAGGGTGGCCTGATCGAAGGTGGGGACGGTGGTGGTGGTGCCGAGGATGGGACGGCCGAGGGCGTCGTTCTTCCAGAAGTTCTGGGTGAAGAGCTCGTGCACGAGGTAGTCGGGGTTGTCCTCGTCCATCTTGATCTCTTCGAGGATGACGCCTTGCTCGCGGGCGATGTCTTCGGGATTGAAGGTGGGATGGAGGGTGAGGTCGGCGAGCAGGTCGAGGGCGGTGGGGACGGTCTCGTCGAGGACCTTGATGTTGAAGCAGACCATCTCTTTGCCGGTGAAGGCGTCGAGATTGCCGCCGATAGTATCGACCTCGCGGGCGAGCTGCTGGGCGGAGCGGGTGGTGGTGCCCTTGAAGACCATGTGCTCAACGAAGTGGGAGACGCCGTTGAGGGCGGGCGACTCGTCGCGGGAGCCGGTGTTGATCCAGGCACCCATGGAGACGCTGCGGACGTGCGGCATGGACTCGGTGAGCACGAGGAGGCCGTTGGGGAGCGTGGTCTTGCGGATGTTGCGGGAGGGGGTGGTGGTGGCGGGAGTGTCGGTAGAGACGGTTTCGGTGAGGATTGGTGACATTGGTTCTATTCTTTCATAGAGAGAGGTGGAGTGATGGCGACAGGCGAGGGTTTTGCGGGATGGGCGAAGAAGGCGTGGCGGGACGGGAAGTTTGCGGAGTCTGCGGACTTTTACCGGCGGTCGGCTGAGGTTTTTGATGCAAGTGGAGACTTTGTGCGTGGAGCTTACGCGGCACGGCACCAGGCGGAGGCTTTGCTAAAGGCAGGGGATGCGGCTGGGGCGAGTGACTGCATTCTGGAGATCGTGCGGTTTTATCGTGCGCAAGAGAGGCAGGGGCAGGACGTGGGGCGGCTGGAGATGGCGAATGCTTTGCGGGTGGCGGGGCTGGTGGAAGAGGCTCGGGGCAATCTGAAGGATGCAGAAGGGTATTGGGGTGAGGCGCGGGTAGGGTATCTGGCAGAGGGTGTGGAGGCCGGGGTGGAGGAGTGCGATGTGCGGGTGAAGATTATTTAGGTTGGGTAATGGGGCGAACACAGGCCCTGAGGCTGCGGCGATACTTTTTGCATTACGGCTGACTCCGGACCCATGGCTGTCCATTTCCCTTGCAATTCGACCGTGGCAGCCTGACACTGAACCGGCACCGCCATCGGACCCTGGGGGAACTACCGTTTGCCACGATACCTTTTCACTCTTGTCACATTGTTCGTTCTACTGCTCACTGCCTGTAGCGGTAACAAAAGCACCCCGGTTCCGGCTGCGCCTGCCTTTACAAGCACGCCAAGTACCCTGGCGGTCGAGGGATCGCTTTATAGTTACCAACTTGCTGCCAGCGGCACTGCCGTTACGTTTTCCATATCCAACGCACCAACCGGCGCAACGTTCAGCGGAAATACCCTCTCGTGGACACCGACGGCGCAACAATCCCGGACACTGAACAGCTTCACCGTAATCGCGAGCGCATCAGGCGGAGCATCAGCGACACAGTCATGGCCGGTGACGCCATCCGGTACTATTCGTATCGGTCGCATCGATACGCTATGGAATGAAACTGGCTCAACAAGTACGCCCTTCGACTGGAGCCCGCTAACCCCTAATGTTGCGGCGCTCGTGCCGCAATCGGACGGTTCGTTCAAGTCACTCTCCGGAGCGCCGGGCACGAAGGGGAGCTTCGAGATTCCCAATGTCCCGGCTGGGTATTTCTGGTTGCGGCTTGGCCCGCGCGACACCTACTGGACGAGCAGCGGCGTCTTCGACGCAGGCAACGAC
>JANYER010000469.1 GCA_025359825.1 Granulicella sp. | reverse complement strand
GACGGCGGTTTATGGCTCCGGTGAAGCCCGCGGCATGGGCTGGAGTTCGGGATGCGCTGCGGTTTGGGCCGCAGGCTCCGCAACCGATAAATAAGAGGGATGGGCGTTCGGCGTTCGCTTGTATGGATGAAGAGAGTCCGGTGAATAGCGAAGACTGTCTGCACCTGAATGTTTGGACGGCCGGGCTGCGCGATGGGCGGAAGCGCCCGGTGATGGTGTACATGCACGGCGGCGGATACAGCGGGTGGAGCGCGAACGTGCCGGCGTATGACGGGGTTCGGCTGGTGAAGCGCGGCGATGTGGTGGTGGTGACGCTGAACCATCGGCTGAACGTGTTTGGGTATATGTACCTGGCGGGACTGGGTGCGGGGCTGGAAGAATCCGGCAATGTGGGGCAGTTGGATCTGGTGCTCGCGCTGCAATGGGTGAAGGGGAATATTGCGGAGTTTGGCGGGGATCCGGGACGGGTGATGATCTTTGGGCAGAGCGGCGGTGGAGCGAAGTGTGCGACGCTGATGGCGATGCCGTCGGCGAAGGGGTTGTTTCATCGGGTGGCGACGATGAGTGGGCAGCAGTTGACGGCTACTGTTCCGGAGCATGCGGTAGCAGCGACGGAGAAGGTGTTGAAGGCTCTGGGGCTGACTGGTTCTACGCAGGACAAGGTTGCGGCGCTGCGCGATCCGGCGAAGGTTTCGATGGAGAGGCTCGTGGCGGCGAGCCGGGCGGGCGGATACTTTGGGCCGGTGCATGATGGGCTGGTGCTGCCACTGGATCCGTTTGCGCCGGAGGCTCCGGCGATGTCGAAGGACATACCGATGATGTTGGGGAACACGCATGACGAGACGCGGTATCTGTTGGGGAATGGAGATGCTTCGACGTTTGCGATCACCTGGGAGGAGCTGCCAAAGCGGCTGGAGATCGTGCGGCAGTTTCTGGGTTCGCTGCAGGTGCAGGATGTGATTGCGAAGTATCGGGAATGGTATCCGACGTACTCGGCGAGCGATGTGTACTTTGCGGCGACGACGGCGTTTCGTAGCTGGCGCGGGATGGTGATTGAGAGTGAGCGGCGGGCGGTGCAGCAAGGTCCTACGTGGATTTATGAGTTTGATTACAAGCTGTCCGTGGATGGAGGCAAGTGGGGCGCTCCGCATACCGGGGATATTCCGTTCGCGTTCGATAATGTGGCGCTGTGTGCGGGGATGACCGGCGGGACTAGCTCTGACTCAGAAGCACAGAAGGTCGCGGACCAGATGAGTGAGGCTTTTATCGCGTTTGCACGGACGGGTGATCCGAACTGCAAGGCGATTTCGGCGTGGCCGCGATTTGGAAACTTGGAACGGCGACCGACGATGTGCTTCGATGTGCGGTCGGGGATGAAGGATAATCCGCGAGGGCAGGAGCGGCGGCTGGTGGCCAAGGGTGAATATGTGCAGCCGGGGATTTGATAATTTCTAGCTCTTGAGACGGGTAGTACTGAGTGCTACACTTTTGGCATGGCCTTGCAGAGCAGCACATCAGGCACTTCATCAGGCCGTGTCTTCAAAACGACGTGGTTTACAAAAGCGGCACAGAAGGCGCGCATCGGAGATGCCGAGCTTTGTTTGGCGATACGGCAGGTGATGCTGGGCCAGGCGGATGATCTTGGAGGCGGGGTCTACAAGAAGCGGCTAAACAAGAATATGCATCGCTCGATTATTCTGGCGAAGAGCGGAGAGCGTTGGATATTTGCCTATCTCTTTGCGAAGAAAGACCGGGCCAATATTGCGATGGCGACTTGGTTGACTTCCGAAAGCTAGCGACACAATACGGGGAATTTACCGAGCTTGAGATTGAATCGCTGGTTGCAAGAAAATACTGGATGGAGATATGTCATGACAACAAAACGTAAGTTCAAGAGCGACGTCTCCGAAGCAATCCACTCTTCGGCATCCGATTTGTTCAAGGCAGGGGCGATCGACAAAGCAACGATGCGGGAGTTTGACGCTTCGTGTCTGGCTGTTCCTGCTCCGATTGCGCCTAAGCAGATTAAGAAATTGCGGTTGAAGAACAAGGTCAGCCAGCCGGTGTTTGCGCGGTATCTGAACACCAGCGAATCAACCGTGGAGAAGTGGGAGAGCGGGGCGAAGAAGCCGAGTGGAATGGCTTTGAAGCTACTGGATATTGTGCAGAAACATGGGCTGGAGATGTTGGCCTGAGCTTCTTATAACGGCTGGTTTTGGCTTTTGTAGAACTGGATGCGTTCGAGGATCTCGGTGGGCGAGATGTCGAAGTAGGAGGGGAAGGTGGCGTCGTAGCGGTTGATTACCCAGGCAGCTTTTTCGAGAGTATTGGTGGGTTTGGCGGTGGGGCTTAGCTGGAGCTGGATGGAGCTGAAGACGGGCACGAGAAAGATGCGCTTCTGTCCGATTCCGGCTGAGATGATGTCTTGCCATGCGTAAAAGCGAGTCGTGCCGGTAGCGAACTTTACCTCGATGCCGCGCTCGTCGATACGCAGCCAGGAGCGGTTGCGCATCACGATCATGAGGATGGCAAAGACGGCGAAGGCCGCAGCCAAGACGAGTTGCGTGCTGAGGCTGAGATGATGCCACGACTCCGGGTTGAGCCAGTAGGAGACGCCGCAGAGGGCGGCTAAGAGGAGGACTGGCGGCATGAGGCGGGCGGGTTGGAAGCGGTAGAGCACGGTGAGGGTGGACTCCTTGCTGCGATTGGGCAAGAGTATCAGAGCAAAGGAAACGGCTGGCACTCTTTGCGAGTGGCCAGCCGTTTGGGTTGCTTGCTGCAGCGTTGAACTATGCTGCCTGAGTTACTCCAGTGTGGAACCGCCGCGGGTGCCCTTGGGGCGGCGGTTGGCCTGGAGGATCTTCTTGCGCATGCGGAGGGACTTGGGGGTGACCTCTACGAGTTCGTCTTCAGCGATGAACTCGATGGACTGCTCGAGGGTGAGTTGTTTGTAGGGGACGAGGCGAACTGCATCGTCGGAGCCGGAGGCACGCATGTTGGTGAGCTTCTTCTCGCGGACGCAGTTGACGTCGAGGTCGTTATCGCGGGAGTGCTCGCCGATGATCATGCCTTCGTATACCTCAGCACCGTCGCCGATGAAAAGGATGCCGCGGTCCTGGATGCCATCCAGCGCGTACATGGTGGTGACGCCGTGACGGTCGGAGATGAGCGCACCGGAGGGACGCTGCGGGATCTCGCCGGAGTAGGGGATGTACTCGCCGGCGATGGAGTTCATGACGATCGTGCCGCGGGTCTCGGTGAGCATTTCGTTGCGGAGACCGATGAGGCCGCGCGAGGGGACCTTGAACTCCATACGGACGCGACCCGAGCCGTGGTTGTTCATCTTGATCATCTCGCCCTTTCTGGGTCCGAGGCGTTCGATGACGGTACCGACGAAGTTGTCGGGGATGTCGATGGTGAGTAGTTCGGAGGGCTCCATAAGCTCACCGTCGATGCGCTTGGTGACGATGGTGGGACGCGAGACCATGAGCTCGAAGCCTTCGCGACGCATCATTTCCATCAGCACGGAGAGCTGAAGCTCACCACGGCCAAGGACCTTGAAGGTCTCCGGCGATCCGGTGTCTTCGACGCGGATGGAGACGTTGGTCAGCAGCTCGCGCTCGAGGCGCTCCTTGATGTTGCGGGAGGTGACGAGCTTGCCTTCCTTACCGGCGAAGGGGCCGTTGTTGACCGAGAAGTTGATGGCGATGGTGGGCTCATCGATCTTGATGAGCGGCAGCGGCTTGGGGTTCTCGAGGGCGCAGAAGCTCTCGCCGATGGTGATGCCGGGGATACCGGCGATGGCGACGATGTCTCCCACTGCGGTCTCGGTGGTGTCTTCGCGCTTGAGACCGTTGAAGGTGAAGAGCTTGGTGACCTTGACGGGCATCAGCGTGCCGTCGATGCGGGAGAGGTTTACTTCCTGACCGATCTTCAGCGTGCCGTTGAAGACACGCGCGATGGCGAGACGACCGAGGTAGTCGGAGTAGTCGAGGTTGGTGACGAGGACTTGGAGATCGCCGTCTGCCGTACCCGGCGCTGCGGGGATGGTCTTGAAGATGAGCTCGAAAAGAGGCTGGAGATCGGTGCCGGGGATAGCCATATCCATGGTGGCCGTGCCGGCCTTGCCATTGGTATAGATGACTGGGAAGTCGAGGATGGACTCGTCGGCATCGAGATCGATGAAGAGATCATAGACCTCGTTCAGAACTTCCTGGACGCGAGCGTCAGGACGGTCGATCTTGTTGATGACGATGATGGGGGTCAGCTTGGCTTCGAGGGCCTTCGAGAGCACGTAGCGGGTCTGCGGCAGGGGGCCTTCGGAGGCGTCTACGAGGAGGACGACACCGTCGACCATCTTGAGGGCGCGCTCTACTTCACCGCCGAAGTCGGCGTGGCCTGGGGTATCGACGATGTTGATCTTGGAGTCGTGATACTGGATGGCGGTGTTCTTGGCCAGAATGGTGATGCCGCGCTCTTTTTCGAGATCGTTGGAGTCCATGACGCGTTCGGCGACGGCTTCGTTGGAGCGGAAGGTTCCGGACTGGCGGAGCATGGCGTCGACGAGGGTGGTTTTGCCGTGGTCAACGTGGGCGATGATGGCGATGTTGCGGATGGCTTGTGCGGTCGTGGGGCTGCTCACTTCGGGTATACGTCCTGTTCTGTGTTTTGGGCTGGGCGTTATTAATCTTGCGGGCGCTATTTCAACGAGTGGTAAGGGTTGTGAAAAAGTTGAAAATGCGCGTCCTCTTTAGTTTAGCGCAGTGGGGGATGTATTTGGCGTGAAGATGTGAGTTGGCGGTGGATTGATGGCATCTTGACCTGAAAGTGCAGGGTTTACCGATCGGCGAATTAGTTTTGTTGGGCTAGATGGGTGTGGGAGACTTGAGGCTCTACATGGGAGATTCTGCGCATGCGAATGAATAGCTGGTCTGTCTGGAGTGCGGTGGCTGTAGTTTTTGCGATGAGTGGTGGTTTGGCAATCGGACAAAACACGTCTGCGATTTCGCTCTCCGACAAGCAGATGGCTGCGATGGATCGGGACTTGATGGAGGTGACGATTCCGCAGTTGGAGGGGATGTATGCCAGCCATAAGTACACGGTGACGCAGGTGGTGCAGTGGTATGTGGGGCGGATTGGGCGGTACAACGGGATCTATCGGGCGGTCCAGGACGTGAATGTGACCGGCGCGCTGGCGGTGGCGGCGCGGGAGGATGCGGAGGCCAGGGCCCGGGGTAAGGGGTTTGTGCGGGGCGCGATGTGGGGCGTTCCGGTGGTGATCAAGGCAAATACGAGCGTGGCGGGGCGAGTGACGACGGATGGGTGGGAGGGGTTCCAGATCAAGGGGCATGAGCTGGTGGCTCCGAAGGACGCGACGGTGGTGGCGAAGCTGCGGGCGGCAGGGGCGGTGATCCTGGGGCAGACGAATATGCCGGACTTTGCGGCGAGCGATACGAACCGCAGCACGGCGTTTGGGCGGACGGGGAATGCGTACGATGTGCGCTTCTCGCCGGGTGGGTCGTCGGGCGGGACGGTGACGGCAGTGACCTCGAACTTTGCGGTGCTGGGGACGGGGACGGACACGGCAAACTCGATCCGGATGCCTTCGTCAACCAGCTCGGTGGTGGGGCTGCTGCCGACGCGTGGGCTGGTGAGCATTGCGGGAATCGCTCCGCTGGACTGGCTGCTGGATAATACGGGGCCGATTGGCCGGGACGTGACGGATGTGGCGATTGCGCTGGGCGTGATGGCGGGTGCGGATGCTCTGGACTTTCAAACTATTGGCTTCGCGCAGACGAAGGATGCGGCTACCAAGGCTGAGCCAGGGCCGTATACCGCGTTTCTGAAGGCGGATTCGTTGAAGGGAAAGCGGTTTGGGGTGCCGGCCTTTATGGTGAAGGAGGCTTCGGGAACGGTGGATGCGTCGGGCCGTGGGAATGCGTTACGGCCGGAGACTCGGGCGATGTTTATGAAGGCGGTGGAGGAGTTGCGGGCTGCGGGGGCGACGGTAGTGTTCGATGAGACGATTCTGCCGGACAGCTTTCCGGTGATGCTGCGGGCGATCCGGACGCGGACGTATCGCCGCGACGGGACGGAGGGGTGGCTGAAGGGATTTGGCCCGTCGGAGTACACGTCGGTCGATGCATACGAGAAGGCGGTGGGTGCCGCGCTGCCGAGCACTCTGACGGGTGCGCCGCCGCCGGGGACTGCTCCGACGATTGTGCGAGCGGATGGGACGGTGCAGCCGCGGCCTGCTCCGGCGGTCCAGGTTGCGCTGGATACGGATCCGGAGGCGGAGATCAACTACTTCGCTCCACGACGGGCGGCTCTGGCGGCTTACGATGAGGCGCTGGATCGGCTGCATCTGGATGGCTTGGTGTATCCGGCGGCGAATATGCCTCCGGTGGATGAGACGATGCCGCAGGATGGGCGGATCAGCGGTGGGCCACACAGCAATACGGGTTGGTGAACAATATCGGGGTTCCGGCGGTGGTGGTACCGGGCGGTTTCTACGCGAGTGGGCTGCCGTTTGGGTTGGAGATTTCCGCTAGGCGGTGGAAAGATGGCGAGCTGTTGGGATGGGCTTATGGGTACGAGCAGGCGACCAGGCATCGTCGGCCCCCGGTACTGGTGGAGAAGGGGTTGCTGCCGGATGCGAGGTAGTGCTCCTTCAACCCAAATGAAGTGGATGCAAGGGCAGGCGTAGATAGAGTTTGGCGGGTGGGAGATGTCTCGCTATACTCAAGGTTCCCTCATGCAAAGTGCCCAGACGAAACAGTTCGAGAGTAAAGCGCTGAAGAACTATCTGCTGGACCATGCCTACGATGAGATGTTTGCCGGGCCTGGCGATCTGCATCCACATTACGACCCGCTGCTGGAGCACTTCTCTTCCCTACCGGCGAATGAGTTGCAGCGCCGCAAGCAGGCAGCCGACCTGAGCTTCTTGAACCAGGGCATCACGTTTACCGTGTACGGCCGCGAAGAAGGCACCGAGAAGATCTTCCCCTACGACCTGCTGCCACGCATCATCACCAGCGCAGAGTGGGCGACGGTGGAGCGCGGGCTGACGCAGCGGATTACGGCGCTGAACCTCTTTCTGAAAGATATCTACAACGAGGGGCGGATTCTGGATGACGGGATCGTTCCGCGTGAGGTGGTCTATAGCTGCAAGCAGTTTCGCCGCCAGATGATGGGCTTGCAGGTGCCGCGCAACGTGTACATCGCCGTGTGCGGTACAGACCTGATTCGCCTGGAGAACGGCGAGTTCGTGGTGCTGGAAGATAACCTGCGCGTGCCGAGCGGTGTGAGCTACATGCTCACCAACCGGCGCATCATGAAGCGAATCTTTCCGCAGCTCTTCCATCACTACAACGTGCGGCCGATTGAGCAGTACACGCAGTTGCTGCTGGGGACGCTGCGCTCACTGGCGCCTGAGGGCCGGCCGGAGCCGAACATTGTGCTGCTCTCGCCGGGCGTCTTCAACTCGGCCTACTTCGAGCACGCATACCTGGCGCGGCAGATGGGTATCGAGCTGGTAGAAGGACGCGACCTGGTGACGCACGACAATGTCGTGTACATGCGGACCACCAACGGCCTGCGACGCGTGGACGTAATCTACCGGCGCGTGGATGACGACTTTATCGATCCGCTGGCGTTCCGCGGAGATTCGATTCTGGGTGTGGCTGGTCTATTCAATGCGTATCGCGCAGGGAATGTAACGTTGGCGAACGCGTTTGGGACCGGTGTGGCTGACGACAAGGCTCTGTACGCGTACGTGCCAGACATCATCAAGTACTACCTGAGCGAAGAGCCCGTGTTGAAGAATGTTGAGACGTTCCTGCTCACTCGCAAGAAGGAGCGCGACTACGTGCTGGCTAACCTCGACAAGCTGGTCGTGAAGGCCGTGGGTGAGAGCGGCGGCTACGGGATGCTGATTGGGCCGCAGTCCAGCAAGGCGGAGCAGGCGGAGTTTGCGGAGAAGATCAAGGCTGATCCGCGTGGATATATCGCGCAGCCTACGATCTCATTCTCGCGTGCGCCTTGCCTGATTGGCGACGAGCTAGAGCCGCGGCATGTGGATCTGAGGCCGTATGTTCTATATGGCGATAAGGTGACGATTGTGCCGGGTGGGTTGACGCGTGTGGCGTTGAAGCGCGGTTCGCTGGTGGTGAACTCCTCGCAAGGCGGTGGGAGTAAAGATACCTGGGTGCTGAGCCAATAACTGTAGACCAGTAAGGAGGTACCGATGCTTTCACGGGTGGCAGATAGTTTGTATTGGATGAGCCGGTATCTGGAGCGCGCGGAACATGCGACTCGGTTGCTGGATGTGAACCTCAATCTGATGCTGGATGAGAGTGCGACCAGCGCGGACCGTCGCTGGCTGCGGGTACTCCAGGCGCTGGGGAATCCCAAGGACGTGGAGTGGAAGGGCGATCCGTACGAGCTGACGCGGGCGCTGACGTTCGACACCGCGCATAAGGGATCCATCCTCTCGTGCATCATCTCGGCGCGGGAGAACTCCCGGCATGTGCGTGAGCAGATCTCTACGGAGCAATGGCACCAGCTCAACAGCCTGTACCTGCATGTGACGCGACCGGAGATGCAGAGCGACCAGCAGGCGCAGCGGCTGATGGCCGGCGTGGAGCAGCCGACGGAGTTTCTGCAGCAGGTGATGGAGGCGGTGCATCAGTTCCAGGGTGTGAGCGACTCCACGATGAGCCATGGTGAGGGGTGGCAGTTCATCCAGGTCGGGCGTTACATCGAGCGGGCAACGGCTACGGCGATGCTGCTGGAGGCGTACCACGAGGAGCTGTGGGGCAATCCGGACAAGCCGCTGGAAGGCAATGAGTATCTGGACTGGATGGGACTGCTACGCTCCGCGACGGCATTCGAGGCGTACTGCAAGGTGTATACGGCAGACCTGACGCCAGACCGCATTCTGGAGTTCCTGCTGCTGGATGAGGAGTTTCCGCACTCACTGCGCTTCTCTATCGACAGCCTGCAGCGCGCGCTGGAGGCGATCCAGGGCGATAGCGGCAGGAAGCGGGCTGAGCCGCTGCGACGTTTGTCAGGACGTTTGCAGTCTTCGCTGAACTACAGCAGCGTGAATGAAGTGCTGAACCAGGATGTGGTGGCGTATCTGCGCGAGATCCAGGTGCAGTGCCGTGCGATTCACGAGACGATCTATGAGCTGTATGTGGATTATTCGATCCAGGCGGCATTAGCGGGTTAGTTGTAGGAAGGTGTGAGGTAGTGGAAGCAATGGAACCGTTCGAGCTAGTTGCAGAGACGACGCAGGGAAAAAAACCAGCATCTGACAAACGGAACAGGGGGGACGGGATGTACTACTCGATTCGCCACTTGACGAAGTTTCTGTACAGCAACTCTGTTAGCGAGAGCATGATGGAGACGTGGATGCATCCGCGCAGCGACCAGAACCAGCGGTGCCTGACGTTCCATCTTTCGGTGAGTCCGCGGTGCCGGGTATTCAGCTATCGCGACCACCTGGCGAACCATGTGCACCACTTCGACATTCCGGGGCAGCATGGGCAGTTGGTGATCGTGGCGGAGTCGTTGGTGGAGGTGTCTCCGGCGGCGCAGATTCCGGCGTTTCTGACCCCTGAGGCATGGGACGACCTGGACGCCATTGTGGAGCGAGGCGACTACTGGGAGATGCTGCTGCCGAGCGAGTTTGCAGCGCCCACTGAACTGCTCGAGGAACTAGCCGTGAAGTTCGATATGCGGCGGCGGGACGATCCGCTGATGGTGCTGCACCAGTTGAACCAGCGGATGTACGAGTACTTCGACTACGCGCCGAAGTCGACGAAGGTGGATTCGCCCATCGACCTTGCGCTGGGCACCAAGAAGGGTGTCTGCCAGGACTTTGCGCACATCATGATTGCGCTGGTGCGATCGAAGCTGCGCATCCCTTGCCGGTACGTGAGCGGCTATCTTTTTCATGGCGAGAGCGACCAAGACCGAAGCGCGCACTCGGCCACCCATGCCTGGGTAGAGGCTTTGCTGCCGCAGCTTGGGTGGGTTGGCTTCGACCCGACGAACTGGCTGGTGGCGGGGGACCGTCACATCCGCACGGCGATTGGGCGGGACTACGCCGATGTTCCTCCGACACATGGAATCTTCCGTGGCCGGGCAGCGAGTGAGTTGACCGTGGCCGTTCGGGTGACGCCGAGCCAGGGTGCACCTTCGCAGGATCAGGAGCTTCCGGTGCCGGAGGATTGGTCGATCCTGGTGGAGCGGGCGACGCAGTTGCCGGAGCAGCCGCCTCCACCGACGCGGCAGCAGCAGATGGCTCAGCAGCAGCAGGGGTAGGTTTAGAACCCCTCCCCTCCCCCTATTTGCGCTAAAGTCTTCATT
>JANYER010000083.1 GCA_025359825.1 Granulicella sp. | reverse complement strand
GGTGACCAGCAC
Source organism: Granulicella sp. (assembly GCA_025359825.1). Classification (GTDB taxonomy): domain Bacteria; phylum Acidobacteriota; class Terriglobia; order Terriglobales; family Acidobacteriaceae; genus Edaphobacter. The sequence goes on along the minus strand of JANYER010000083.1, from coordinate 3,023 downwards.
TATGGTGTTGCCAAGCGCGTGGAGGTCGGCAAAAAGTCCCATGATTTCAATAGATGTGGTGGAGTCGAGGTTGCCGGTGGGCTCGTCTGCAAGAATGATGGAAGGCCGGTTTACCAACGCACGGGCGATGGCGACGCGCTGTCGCTGTCCGCCGGAGAGCTCGTTGGGTTTGTGCATCATGCGGGAGCCGAGGTTGACGGACTCGAGGACGGCTTTCGCGCGGGCGGTGCGTTCTGCGGCAGGGGTGCCGTTGTAGATGAGGGGCAGCTCGACGTTGTGGAGCGAGGTGGCGCGGGCCAGCAGGTTGAAGGTCTGGAAGACGAAGCCGATCTCCTTGTTGCGGATGCGGGCGAGCTCGTCGTCGTTGAGCTGGGAGACGTCGTGTCCGTTGAGCCAGTACTTGCCCTGGGTGGGAGAGTCGAGGCAGCCGATGAGGTTCATGAAGGTGGACTTGCCGGAGCCGGAGGGGCCCATGATGGCGACGTACTCGTTGTGCTGGATGCGAAGGTTGACGCCGCGGAGGGCGTTGACCTGCTGGTCGCCCATCTCGTAGGTCTTCCAGATGTTGGAGGTGACGATGACGTCGCCGGGGTGGGGACCGTCGGCGTTGATCTGGTTGGGATCCAGTGCGGTGTCTACTGCGGCGTCTATTGCATTTTCGATGGCCATCCGGCTCTCCGTGCTGCGGGTTCGAAGGGTAGTACGTTGGTGGGGCGGAGATGGTTCCGCCGGGGCACGTTGCAAGGTACTTGGTACACGGTATTAGGTGCTTAGGACTTGTCCACTTCAGCGGTGGAGGTATCTCGTTTGACGGCAGTGCCGCTCTTGAGGGAGCGAAGGATTTTGTAACGTCCGGTGACTATTTCGTCTCCGGTCTTGAGGCCGGTAAGGATCTCGATTTCGGTGGCACCGGTGATGCCGGTGGTGACGGGGATGAAGCTGACGCGCATCTTGCCGCGGGTGGTGGTGGTGAGGTAGACGCCCTGCACCAGCACTGGCTTGACGGGGCCTGCGGCGGGATCTGGCGTGGTTGCGCTCTTACCCTGGTTGGCGGCGAGCGCTTTTTCTGCGGCGACGTCGCGCTGGACGAGGGCCTGGATGGGGATGGTGAGCGAGTCGGGCTTACGGGCAGTTGTGATCTTAGCGGTGGTGGAGAGGCCGGGGCGGAGGTCTTCGAGCTCGTTGGTGGAGGTGGGGTCGAGGGTGACGACGACCTTGAAGTCCTTAGCCTCTTCTGTGCCGGTGGTGCTCTGGGTGGTGGAGAGACCGGTGGTGCGGAGGAGTGCCTGGTCGCCTACTTCGGTGACGTGGCCTTTGAAGGTGCGGCCGGGAAGGGCGTCCACGGTGACATCGACGGGCTGGTTGAGGCGTACGTTGACGATGTCGGTCTCGTCGACCTTGACCTCGGCGGTGATGACGGACATATCGGCGAGGGTCATGATGGTGGAGCCACCGGCGTTCTGAATACCGACGACGACGGTCTCGCCCTCGCGGACGGGGACGTTGGTGACGAGTCCGTCGAAGGGGGCGCGGGAGACGGTCTTGTCGAGGGAGTCGAAGTTGGCGCGCTGGCTGGCCATAGCCTGGTTGACGTGGGCACGCTGGCTGGCGGTCTGGGCCTCTGCCTGAATGAGGGCTGCCTGACGCTGGGCGAGGGTCGCGGTGGCCATGTCAAAGGCTGCCTGCTTGGCGTCGAAGTCCTGCTTGGCGATGAGCTTTTCCTGGTAGAGGCTCCGCGAGCGGTCGAAGTCCAGGCGCTTCTGCTCGAGATCGGCCTTGGCCTGGAGGATATTGGCGCCGGCTGTCTTCTCTGCGGCGCTGAAGGAGTTCACATCGGTCCTTGAGGATTCAATCGCGGCGGATTGGGCGGCGACGGTGGCCTGGGGCTGAACGTTTTCCACGGTGGCAAGGATGGTGCCGGCTTTGACGTGGTCGCCTTCCTTGACATTGAGGTGAGTGATGCGTCCGAAGGCGGTGGCGCCTACGTTGACGTAGGTCTTGGGCTTGATCTGCCCGGTGCCGCTGACGATGGAGACCAGGTCCTGCCGGCTAGCCTTGCCAGTGACGACCTTGGTGACATTGGACTGGCTGCGGTAGATGCTACCGGCTACGACCCCTACGATGACGAGGACGGCCAGGGCTATCAGGAGGATCTTCTTGATGCTCATTCCGGGGGGCTCACTTTTTTATTCGTTCGAATGCACTTGGCGCTACTGTTTTGTTGGAGGAGATGCAGTTCCGCTTGCTATAGATACGCGAGAGTGGGTGGAAGAGTTCCAATGGGTGGCCTGGAAGGTACCGTTTTGAACAACCGGGCATCTCCTCTCGCATGGTTCGGGATGGGACGACTGAAACGGGTGAAGTTGGTCGGCCTAATGATAACAGGGGTGGGTAGACAGATGGGTGTTGTTGCGCAGTGTCCGAAGCCCGGAAACTGCTGCTTTTTTTTGCTAACTTCGGGGGAATCGTGCAGTCTGAATCGTATCGAGTGTTGTGAGATAGGAACTGGTTCTCCCAAGGGTACTTTCGCCTTGTGAGAGCTTGTACCTGCGACCCAACGGTTCTACAATGACAGCAGGTATTTAGGAGTGCCACCCCAGTTATGAAACGCTCACGTATTTTTGTCGCAAGCGCCGCATTCGCGTGGATTTCCATAGTTGGTGGTGGGGCCCTGGTTGCACAGACTGCAAAGCCGGCTCAGGACGGGGTGACGCAGGTCCCGGCGACTGTGGATAAGCCAGATCCGCTGAAGCGCCAATTGAGCGATAAAGAGAAGATCAAGCAGCAGAGAGCCCTGCGGGGTGAGTTGCACGGTGAGTACAAGAAATGGGTCGATGAGGACGTGCGGTGGATCATCACCGACCAGGAGCTGCAGTCGTTCCGGAGTTTGAGCAACGACGAGGAGCGCGACCAGTTTATCGAGCAGTTCTGGCTGCGCCGGAACCCGAACCCTGACTCCCCTGAGAATGAGTATCGTGAAGAGCACTATGCCCGTATCGCGTATGCGAACGAGCGTTTTGCGG
>JANYER010000079.1 GCA_025359825.1 Granulicella sp. | reverse complement strand
CCTCCGCCAACCCCGCCACCCCGACAAACGCCCCCCCACACCCCCCCGGTTCCTCCGTCCCAGCGATCAAAAATGCCTGCCGCAACCCGGCTGCGTTCGCCGCGCCAATATCCGTGCAACGGTCTCCAACCATCACGCACTGGCTCAGGTTCAACCCAAACTCTTTCGCGCCACGCCGCAGCATCCCGATCCCCGGCTTGCGGTCCTCATGTTCCCGCTTGTACTCCCCGATCCCATGCACCGGATGGAAAGCGCAGTGGTACACCGCATCCAACTCCACGCCCTCCCGACGGAACTCCCCCTGCATCCACACCATCAGCTCCTGGTAAGCCGCCTCCGTGTAGTACCCGCGCGCAATCCCAGCCTGGTTCGTCACCACCATCAACCGGTACCCCAACCGACGCGCAGTCCGGCACAAGGAAAAGATTCCGTCCATAAATCGAACATCCTCGGCATGGGAAAGGTATCCAATCTCAACATTCACCACCCCGTCCCGGTCCAAAAACAATGCCCGGCCGCTCATACGCCACCCTCCATCATCCGGTTCATCACCCCGGCCGTCAACGCGGCACACTGCTCAAACCCAAAGATCTGCACCCTCTGGAGTCCTGCCTTCCGCAACCCATCCATCTTCGCCTCATCTCCAACCTGCAACAGCAATTCCGCCAGCGCAGACTCGGAGTAGGGGTGAAAGTATAGTGCCGCATCCCCTGCTACTTCTGGCAAAGATCCAGCCGTAGAACAAAGCACCGGGCAACCTAGCTTCATCGCCTCCAGCAGCGGCAGTCCGAAGCCTTCATACAACGAAGGCAGCACAAAGGCCGACGCCCCGGCATATAACCGCACCAGCTCCGCATCCGACACCTCACCCGCTAACCGCACACGGTCTCCCAGCGCCTTCGCAGTCTGCAGCACAGCATCATCATTCGTCCCAAAACCATCCATACGGCCCGCCAGCACCAGCCGGTAGGGAGTCCGGTCCAGCACCGCCGCAAACGCCCGCAGCAAAAGCCCCAAATTCTTGTTCGGCTTTACATTGCCAACATACAGAAGGTATGGCACACCATCCGCCTCAATATGAGGTTCCCCCTTCTCCGGCCAACCAACATCCAGCCCCGGATACGTCACTGTAATCTTCACCGCAGGCACTCCTAGCCGGCTCCGCAGCTCGCCCGCCGTAAACTCGGAGACGCACAAAAGTGCAGCAGCATGTTTAACGGCGCGTTGAATCAGCCACCGCGCATAGTTTCGCTTCACCGCATTACCAAGAATTTCCGGCATCGCCAAGGGCGCAACATCATGCATCGTCACAACCATCGGCCCTTGATAAAAAAACGGCACATTATAGTGCGGCACCCAAAGTAAATTTGTGCCTCGATACACCCCTTGCAACGCCATCCTCTGCTCGGCAACGCTATAGATGGACGCAGGTGCCTCAACAAAATCAACCCGCAAATCGTGGAGCCAACCAGCATCTCCAATTACAGTGCGCCTCCCAACCACGCGGACGCGGTCTACGGCAAGTTTCGGCAGCAGCGCTGGGACCAGGTTACGCAGATATCTTCCGATCCCGGAGTGCCGGTACATGCGCAGGTCCATGGTGAGATGTCGCGCCATTATCCTTCATCGCCTCGTTGACTGGTCGGACGGTCGTCTAGAAATACCGACTGGTGCCGCAACACGGTAATGTAAGACAGGTAGCGCATCAGCAACTCATACCGGTTCGGGCCGAGGATGCGCAGCGCAGCCTTCAGCAGACGATGCACCATTTGCACACGGCGATCCTTCGCATTGAACTCTTTCCACGTGTTCTTCGGCACGGGTGCCTTACCATCGACCAGGCGAAGCTCCTTTGCAAACGTTGCAAACGTACCATCGGCATCGAAGGGGTCCTGCCCCGCCCACCGGCCTGGGTGCTTGCTGTAGATTCGCCGCGCCAGCCGCGTCAACGTGGTGCCATCGGTAAAAGCATCGAACCCGTATGCGTGGGACTCAGCTGCGGTACCCTGATTCGTTAGCACAGCGGCTTTGTATGACGCGAACATTGGCTGCAGATCGGGCCGGTCGGCGAGCGTGAAGCGGTCCGTATTTTTCGAGAGAACGGCGGCATCCTGCAACACGATACCGCTGAAATGGAAGAAGCAAAGCGGCACAATCCCGTTTACCTGGTAGCGCCCATCCGGGGCAACGGAGAGTACCCGCTCATGCAGGTTCCAATACGCCATATTGCATCCTGCGTGGCGCAGAATAGATACGCGCTCGAACAGCCCGGGTGCAAGGTTCATCCATTTCTGGTCCACAAAAAGACCGGTGCGGCCTTCACTGAAGCCGAGCTCCAGGCAGCGCGTCTCCCACCAGTCCAGCATCTCCCAGCTTTCATCACACCGGCGTATGCCGATAAATCCCAGGTTATAGGTGCCGTTGTAGAGCATCTCCTGCTCACCGGGCAACTTGCCGTCATGGATGGGGCGGGTCATGTGCGGGGTCAGCACCATGCTGGCCTCCTGCAACGCATCGAACACCGGAGTAAGCGGGCTATACACAAAAAGATCTGGATCCAGATAGAGCACCGTCTCCAGATCATAGGCACGCATCAGGTGTTTCAAGAAGGCGGGTTTGACGTTCGTATTCAGCTCGAGGATGTCGTACTTCATCGCTTCGCGGCGTACGTCCTCAAGACCAATCTCATCCAGTAAAACCGGCGTAAACCCGTCCAAAGAGAACGTCGCCCGGTCGTTCTCCGCCAGGTCGGCAACGATCAAGACAAAAAAACGATGTCCGGGATGCTGCTCTAAATAAGAAGCTGACACGGTTCGCGCAAATGCCAGGTAATTGGGCGAGATAATAGTGCAAGCTCCGATCAATCCATCCCCCATACAGGTATCGTCCTGTCTGCTAACAGTCTAAGCCTCTGAATCGCTCCACCGCACCCACTGCTGCATGGCTTCATCCCACCTGCGGATGGGCCGCGCAGGGCTCCCCACTGCAATGCAATACGCTGGAATGGAACTATTCACGACAGAGTTCGCGCCGATAATACATCCATCTCCAATAGTCGCCCCGCCCAAAACCACCACGTTATCCCCGAGCCACACATTGCGGCCAATCACAACCGACTTGTCGTTGGATAATCTTCGCTGGGTCGGACGCGTCCTCGGCGAACTCTGCTCCGCGCCGGCATAGGAGCCGTGGCCATGGTCCGTAATCAGCACGTGGCTGCCGGACAGTACGCCCTCTCCAATCACAACGCGGTTGGTGCAGCCCACATGCACAAAATCACTGAAGCCCACGTTGGCGCCAATCGTAATATGAGGCTCGTAGCGCACACCAGCAAACTCCGTGACCGCCTCCAGCCAAAGACCATCGTTCGCCGAAAAATTCGGCCCCATCTCAATATGTCGAAGCCCCAGGATGCGTGGGGATTTTCCCAGCCGCATTCCGCGGGTCTTCAACCGGCGCGCAATCTGCCCATCGCGCAACCTCCGAACCATCCCGCCGGAGTACTTCATCACGGCCATAAACAGACCATTTTCAGTTACAAAATCTTGTATTGCAGGCATGGTTCCAGCCCTCGCTCCTAAGAACTACACAGCGCCTGCATCCCGCAGTCTTAATAACCATATCTCGTGTGGCGACGCCCTTCACCGATAGGCATCCACGAAGCACCATGCAAGCCGTCCTGCGCGTTAGAATCGAACTTCCTTTCGCCAGAATCCGGGGACCACCACGAGGTAGATCAACTTGCTGACGACAGCCCCAATCCGAAGCCAGATACCAGCCAAAGGGAGTGGCAGCTTCAACACTGGATAGGTAAAGAGCCAGTACCGAACGTTATTTCCATAGGTGCGCTGCAAGCCGCTCTGCGCGGAACCAATCGATAGTGTCTGCTTTGGATCGAGACGAACGTCATACAGGATCGAGGGAAACCAGCGCCGCAATGAAAAATTGAGGATCGTCGCAGCCAGGTCTGGTCGCTCCTTCAAGCAGCGCTGAATCACTGTGAACAAAGAGTCTCCGAATACCTCACCGATGGCATAACCACCCGTATTGCCCTGCCGTGCCGCGACGAGCCGATCCCACAGGATCAGCGAGCGGCGATGTCTCAGCAGCAACGGCAAGGTCCAGCTTAATTGGACCAGGGTCGAGCCGATAAACGCGGACGGATCTTCATGCGGAATCTCCAGCAAGCGGTCTTTGTTCACCACCATTCCGCTGATAAACGTGAACATAATGTTCACCGCTTTGCTGTAGTGTAATTCACTTCGAATGATGTGGGACCGCCGTCCAAACGGGTCCGCCTGGCGCTCCGCAACATAGTCGGTCCTGAAGCCATAGCTGGTCAGGTAGACCAGGTCAAACTCTTCCTGCTGCAGATGCCACACCAGGGTATCTAAGGCTCCCGGCACAATAATGTCATCGTCACCGCAGATCCAGAAGTATTTGCCCCTGGCGCGATGAAAGCAACTCACAAAATTCGCGTCTGCCCCGATGTTCACGGCATGCCGGTGATAGTCAATCTGCATGTCCTCATCGATAAAACGTTGCACGATGGCCGTCGTCTCATCGGCAGAAGCGTTGTCCGAGACCAGTATCTCGACCTCGGGGTGGATCGCAGCCTGCTCCTTGAGGACTGTCAGAAGCTCTGCCAACTGGCCCATGCGGTTGTACGTCGGGATCGCGAGCGTCAGAATGGGCCGACTAGCCTGCATGCCAAAGCCTCCGATACTTCTGAAACGTGTAGGTCCCCATCCCGACTCCTACCACCAGCGTCCCTCCCAGGTATGCCAGTGTTACGCCGTATGCGCCGTACATCTTCCCCAGGAGCAGGGCGGCCGGCACCATCCAAAGAGCCCCTACGATGGAGCTCAGCATGAACTTCTCCTGCTTGTGTGCGCGCAGATACATTGCCTCAGCGAACACCACAATATTGCACACCGTTGCCAACAGCAGAAGCGCCAGCGACCGCGGTGGAAGCAGTCGCAGCGCAAACGGAACATGATGCATCCGCAAGAACAGAATCGTACACCACACGCCTACGCAAGCCGTGACCGCCGCCAGGGTCGATTGCAACAAGGCACGAAAGAACACCGTATCCAGCTGCACAAACTCACCCCGAGCCACCATGCGCCCAAACGGAGCAGCCTTGGTATTCATCCAGGCGATTGCCATCGTGCTCAATGTCCCACAGACGTTGAGCGACATGCCCATTTGCCCAGCCTCTACCGGCCCACGAAAGGCAAAGAGGATCGGGTTGAAGATCTGGAAGATGAAGTACCCGCACAACCAGCTCACCGCAATGCGCCATTGAAACGGCCAGACCTCAGCACCCCAGTCGATTCGATGTACACCGGTCTTATACTCCAGCAGGCCGCGCAACAGCCGACGCTTGCCGTAGATAAAGTATCCGCCGGCGACTGCCTGCCCCAGCACAATCAGGCCCGGTGCGAGCAATCCATGATGCAGCAACAACGACATCCATCCGAGCAGTGTGCCGAGGACTGCCTGCGCCAGCCGAGTCCGCGCGATCTCAGGCACGTACCCGCAGCCCTCTAAAAAGGAAAATGTAGGATCAATCTGAAACGTGAGGCTGGTCGCCAAAACAATCAGGACCCACGGCACAACCCACCCAACCACTTGGCTCGTCGGATGGGCCGAAGTCTGCCTGGAGAAAAAGTACAGCCCGGCCGGCAACAGGACCGTTGCCATCACAACTGCCGCCATAGTGTACCAGCGCACTGCCTTCTGCAGCACCGAGGCAAGACGCGCATGCGAAGACGCCGGTCCGGTAATTGTGCCATCCGGGGCAAGCATCAGATGTGCGACCTCGTGACTCGCGGTCTGGAGCACCACTACGGAGAAGCCCAGCTCGAACACAATCTGTAACGCCACCAACGAGTAAAAGGTGTAGTAGTAGCCCTGCTCTGCCGCACTCAAATAATGCGCGATCAGCGTCAGTGTCCCAACGCCAGCCAGCGACGACCACCCCCGCGCCAGCAACGTAAAGATGATGGCACGGTCTAACCCCAGCGTCCGGTACGCCCATATGGCAAACGAAGATTTTTTTTTGCCATTGTCTTGAGAGACAGAGACCATCAATTGCCTACCTGCCATTTCATGCAAACGACCCAGACACAACAGAACACCATCACCAAACCGAACAAAGTCACTGCTGTTCTATCAGCCCGTCTTCCGTAGACCTCTAGAGTACCTAATTTGCCGACATACAAGAAGCCATTCCGAGGAAAGAAGCGGCCGATCTCCCAACTGCTATTCATGAGTTGGTCGAAGACTCAATCCGCACCTCCGTGGGTTGAGGAACAAAAGAGTTTATGTCGATAACCCAGCGCTCTTCGCCCATATCGTCCGGGTTTAAACGAATGAACCCCATCTGCGGGAACAGATCTTTCACCATCCCATTTTTGGCGGTGTGCCGGTAAGAGCCAAGCACACAATTTGCCATAAGCCGCCGGGCTTCGGCTGCTACCAGGTTTATGCAGGCTTGTTCGACTCCCCGGCCAATCACACGACAACTCATCAGCCACACCTGCAACGTAAAGTCCCTAGTTTCTCCAAGCTGTCCGCACAGCAACGCAATGACGCCGTGATCGCTGAATTTATCTCGCAGACGGACCTGCCATGTCACGACTGAGGGGTCCTGCATCAGTGTCCGCACATCCGCCTCGGAGAGCCATTTCGTCGTCAGGTTGAACTGGTTCGTTTTATTACTCAACTGAACAATCCGTGCCAGCCCCGCCTCGTCAAAGGGTTTCGTGTCCATCACCATCTCGAGGCTTTTCAGATACCCCAGCAGGTCGGTCGCCTGCTCTCGCAGGCCCTCCCGCTGGCGGTTGGCAGCATAGTTCGCTGCGCGGTTGCGGTCCTCGTCGGTCAATGAAAGCCCTTCAAAGTAGCCAGAGCGCGCCACGCACCGGACATAGTCGGCGGGCTCCTCCGGCAGCTCCGGCACGGCCACCTCGGGCAGCTCGCGTCGTACCAGCGCGCGCTCCGCAGGGTTGTCATCCACAAACACCAGCGCATCCAACCCAATCTTCAGGTGTGCCGCGATGGCTCGCAAATTGGTCGCCTTGTCCTGCCAGTTCGCCACAAAGTACGCAAAGTCTTCTTCCTTCAGCACCATCTCGCTGCGTTGCGTAAAGGGTGCGCGAGCCTGTGCGTCATCGTTCTTGGAGCACACCGCCAGCAGCACCCCGCGCCGCTTCAGTCCCACGCAATACTGCTGAAATGCCAGAAAAGCAGACCCCGCTGCATCCCCGCTCGAAAGCTGAATGCCATCCACGCCGTCATCCCCGACCACCCCACCCCAGAGCGTATTGTCCAGGTCCAACACCAGACACTTCGCCGAGCAGCCCCGCTGCGCTGCCACCAGACGCACCAGCAGGTCTCCATAGAGAGGCGCAGCCGCTGGATGCACCTCCTGCTTGGCCAGATGCCATAGGCCGCGATCGTGCCACGTATCTAGCCCACCCCACGCGACATACTTATCGACCGCCAGCAGCTCTACACCTTCCTTCGCCGCTGCCTCACGCAGGCGCAGGTTCAACTCTGCCAATTGGCTCTGTGGTAAATCAGCCAGCCGATACTCATTGCTGCCAAATAAATCCTCAAACACCGGTATCGCAGTCTGCTGAATCACGGTCGCGGAGAATCGCTCCTTAGCGCGCCGCCAAATTGTGACGACATGGTCAACAGTGCTCTCAACATCCTCCCTTAGCAGCTCCAGCAGGTGCACCGCATCCAGCGCCAGCACCACAAACTCCGGCCGAAACCGTGCCAGTTCAGAATCCGCATCGTCCGCAATCAACTCCTGGAAGTACTGCCCGTAGCCTCCTTCCAGCACCTCGACCCATAGCCCCCGCCGCATCCCTGCCACCCTGATGCCTGACACCAGATGCTTCAAGGTCGAGGAGCCCAGTAACGCAACCCGCACCACATCCCCTGCCTGCACACGACCTGCGCCATAGAGTCGCTGTGCCTCGCGGTCCAACTTCGTTGTCTGCAAAAATTCTATCCTGTACTTCGCCAG
>JANYER010000073.1 GCA_025359825.1 Granulicella sp. | reverse complement strand
TCGGCGTGAAGCTGACGACCCTCTCCACCAAGCAGGCCGCCTACCTCAGCGTCCCGGTCGAAGGCCCCTACAAGGCCGACCACTACCGCTACTAACCCCTACCCCACTCAAACAAAAAGGCCGCTGAGAGAGTCTCTCAGCGGCTTTTTTTACGTTTGATTCGATTATCCAGTAGCGGTCGGAGAGTCGTAGTCGACTGCGGTAATTACCTGCAATCCGGGTGTCGTGACCAGCTGCTGGTCGATCAGGATGACGGTACGGGCGCTGCCGCCGTTGTACGTCACCTGCGGGCCCGTGTAGGTCGCAATGGTCGTACTGGTAGGAATCGTACCGGTCGGGACCATCACGATGGTGTAGGTGCCGGTAGGAATGTTCAGGTAGCCAGTATTGGTGGAGAAGCTGAGGTTGGTAATCAGCGGTGTGACCGAGATCATCTTTTGCCCGGCAGGTACCAGGTAGACGTCCATCGGACTGACCCGGGTGGCCTGGCTGATAAAGCGCAGCGATATCTGTCCAGAGGGGGCGGCCTGACTCTGGTCCTTCAGGATAATCTCCTGCAGGCTGGCAGCCGAGTTGCCGATCAGCACAGTATATTGCGCAGAGGCCACCAACGTCCCCTTCGCGGAACTGAGCACTTGGGAGCTTCCAGCGGATTTAGCGGAGATCGTGTAAGTGCCGGGGTCGAGAGGGACGTAGGATGTAATCGTGCCAAAGCCCAGGTTATAGGCCAGGGCGGCAGAGTTCTGGTAGATATCCAGACCTGGGGCATCCGGCGAGGCATCGATGATGCGAAGCTGGGAGAGCACGGGGCTGCTGACAATGGCCTGGCAGCCGGAGAGCGTGCCCAGCAGGGCGACAGCCGAGGCAAAACGTAGCACTCGATTGAGTACGGGGCGCGTGCGAATCAGGATGGGGTGGTCGTGCGTCTTAAGTACAGGCATTAGTTGAGGCATCGAATCCAATATCAGTTACTCTACCCGATTTTGGGGCAGGAGGCGAAGAAGGAATATGACACGAAAGAGGTGCATCACGCTGGGAGCACTCCTGTTAGTGCTTTGTGTCTCCATTAGGAGGTCTGTAGCGCAGTCAAACATCGACCAGGCGGCCACCTCCCAGGTCGCTCCGGGGCAGCCCTCCGCCCCCACCCAGCCCCACCCTTTGGTCGAGCCGATCGTCAGCATGAGAGAGCGGCCTGCATCCGCCACCAGCACGGCCCAGCACAAGAAGAGCTATACCGTGACCTTGACGACCAGTGACTGGACGGACACGGGTATTCCGGTGGCGGCCGGGGAGTCGGCTGACTTCACCACCAGCGGCAGCTTTTCGCTGGCGGACGGACGTTCCCTCGGCCCGGACGGTCTGGACCGCGGCTGGAAGGACCTGCTGCGGAACTTCCCGCTGAACTCTGCCAAGGTAGGCGAGGTGGTGGGAAGGGTGAGCGATGTGGGCGCCTCGGTTCCCTTCTCCGTGGGTGGAAAGAATACGGTGGCCTTTCCGACCAGTGGGCGCCTGTTCTTGCGCCTCAATCTGAGCAGCGACCTGAGTGGCAGCGGAAGCTACAAGGTGCAGATCAAGTTTGCGGATGCCGCATCGAGCGTCTCGAAGACGTCTTCCCCTGCTGCACCCGTGCGGCCCGTCAGTACGCTCCTCTCGCCGGAAACCTTCGCCGACATACCGCGGCGGGTTACGGACCAGTCCAACCACGAAGGCGACATGGTGAACTATGCGCTGCTCGGTACGGAGGCTCAGATCCTTGCCGCATTTAAAGCTGCCGGCTGGGTCGCTGTGGATAAGACGGTGCAGGATGCCGTGGTGCATGGCATCCTCTCCACGCTCAGCCATGATGCGTACACGGAAATGCCGATGAGCACCCTATACCTCTTTGGGCGACCACAGGATCTATCTTTCGCACGGGGCGATCCGCTAAAGGTCGCAGCGGAGCGGCACCATCTGCGCGTCTGGCAGACCGATAAAAGTGTCGGCGGACAGCCCCTGTGGGTGGGCTCTTGCACCCATGACATCGGCTTCGAAAAAGATCAACGCAACGGAAACATCACCCACAAGATCGACCCGAAGATTGATGGCGAGCGCGACTACCTGCTGCAGAGCTTCGATGCGACGGGTGGATTTTCAAGCGCCGCCTATGTCACTCCCGCCGATCCCCTATTGACGGCGAGAACGGCCACCGGAGGTAGTTTTATGTCGGACGGCCGAATCCTTGTGATGGAGTTGAAGTAAAGCAGACGCACTGGCTCTCAGTCACAGAGTCTTTAGGAGACGGTGCAGATTACGAGCGTCATATCGTCGTGCTGTGGCGCACCGGCGGTGAAGGAGTCCGCCGCCTGAAGGATGCAATCCAGCAGGCGTTGCGAGGTCGCCGGAGAGTGGTTGCACCCCAGAAAATCTCGTGCGCAGAGGAACATACGGTCCTCGCCCCACTCTTCTTCGGCGTGGGTCATGGCCTCGGAGATTCCATCGGTAAAGGCCAATAAAACATCGCCAGGATTCAGCGGCAGGGTCGCCTGTTCATACTCGGCCTCCGGCATCAGGCCGATGACCATGCCCGTAGGCTCCAGCGAAATCGTCTGCGTACCGCGAAGCAGCACGGGAGGATTGTGGCCCGCATTAACGTAGGTCAGCAGGCGGCTGGCCGGATCGTACTCGGCATAGAAGAAGGTTGCGTAGCGACTGCTGGTGGAGGAGTCATAGACCAGCCGGTTGACGCTACGCATCAGCGTCGCTAGATCGTTCGAACCGCTCTCAGCCTGCAGGCCCGCGATGCTGCGCAGGCTCGCACGAAGACTTGCCATCAGCAACGCCGCGGAGATGCCTTTGCCGGAGATGTCGCCGATGGCGATGGCAAGGCGCGGCTGGTTACCATCCGCTGCCGGTAGTAGGAAGAAGTCGTAGTAATCTCCGCCGACTGCCTGCGCCGGACGGCAGTAGCCCGACAGCCCGATGCCTTCAACAGAAGGATAGCTCTGTGGGAAGAGCCGCTGCTGGACCTCGCGCGCAATCTCAATCTCGCGTGAGACACGTTCCCGCTGAGAGACCTCTGCGGTGAGATTCTCCAGCAGCTCCGCGTTTTCCAAGGCGAGGCCAGTCTGCGATGCGACCGTCTGCAGGAGCTGGCGATCGGTGCGGCTGTACGGCTCCTCCGAGCGCTTCGGGCCCAGAGCCATCACGCCAATCAGACGACCGCGGCCGGGAAGTGGGACGAGCAGCTCTGTGGAGAGGTCTGCCAGCGCATTGCGTTCGGCATCGGTAGCATCGACCAGCCAACTTCCCGGGTCGTCGCGGTACACGTTCGCTGGACCTTTACTACGAGTAAGGGCGTTGATGGTCGTTGAAGCTGCGGGCAAAGAAAGCGACGAACCCGGGAGCAAAGCAGAACCAGTCGTATGCGCGAGTTGGAAGGTCTCGCCAACGCGCAGGAAGACGGCGATGCGTTCGACATGCAGCGTGCTGCCGATGCGCGAAGAGATCGTATCAATCAGCGGCGCCACCTCGGTAAAGTTGCGGACCTCTTCCGAAAGCTCAGAGAGGACCAGTTCGCTGGAGTAAGCTTCACGGAAGAAGCGCTGGTCGATCCTCTGCTGCAAGCGCTTCGACATGAAGAATCGGAATGCGAAGAACAGCCCGATGGCGCCCATAATGGCAAATTTATCAACCAGCCGCCGATGGGTTGGGCTGGCAATATAAAGGTTAATCTCGTACGTCATCCGGATTGCAAGCAGAACGCCGATTACAAACAGAGTTCCGCGAGCGAAAAAATACTTGGTACCCTGCCGGACCAGTATCCGAACATCCATCGCACGTTGCACGATAACGACATAGGCCAGGGTAAGTGGAAAGAGCGAGAACGTGGCTAATGCCGCGACGAAGAGCCACTGGGGAACATCAGAACCCACACTTGTGCCACGAAACAAGGAATAAAGCAGCAGCAGAGCTATCGGAGTGTTCGCAACTGCTGACCCGTTGTAGAGCACACGAAGACGCCGCTTTGCATCTGGGTTTGTCGTAATGCCAGCTTTATGCGCGATCGAAGCGAAGAATATGCTGATGGCGATGAAGACTAAGGTGTTTTCAAACCGGGACACCGCCCCGAACCATGGGGCAATAGCGGAGATCGATGCGAAGCTGAAGACGAACCCGATGGTGTACCAGATATCGATCGGAAACAGAGCGATGACCGGTGCGAGGATAAGCCACTTGATCCAGGGATAGCGGCTGTCCCAGGTCGCCCGCTCCGGGAAGTAAATTCCGAACAGCATGATGCAGAGAGGACCCGCCGTGTTGATGATGTCGCCCAGGATCGGATTGATGGCGAGAGCCCATCCGGACCAGTAAATCGCCGGATAGAACATTGCAGGGAAGTAGCCGAGGATGCCCAACAAAAACCATGCGTTGGGGTCATGAGGCTTTGCGAGGACTACCCAACAACCCAGCGCCAGACAACAGAGAGGGAAGATGAGGCGCAAGACGATATCCTGCGTAACGACATGCAGCAACGTAAAAGAGCCGCTGGCATTGGCTGCGAGTAGTCGAATTGCGGTCGTGTGAGAATCGCCGTGTCCGTCAAGGTAGCCCACGGAAAGGACGTCGCCAGGATGGGCCTTCCGCATCTCTTCGACCAACATTTTATAGCTATCGAAAGCGCGACCATTCACCGAGACGATCGTATCGTCCAGGACAAGACCCGCAGCCTTCGCCTCCGGAAGCAGCCATGCGATCTTCGTAAGACGGGGGCCAAGAATGATCGGCTGCTGGACGACGCGTGCACCGTGGAAGACCTGCTCCCACATCGCCGCTGCCCCATGCAACGTGAATCCGAGTGAAAGCACCATAACGACGGCGAGCAGCGAGTATTGGAGGCGCGCTGATTTTTGAGGCATCACGATGCTGGAATGGTAGCAGGTGACGTTTCCAGAAATCCCAGAACACGTGCTCGATTCGCCACCATCCAAAAAGAAGTCCCAACGCTCATGAGGCGATGGGACTTCCTGTATGCCAGCAAAAAACTACTTCTTGGGCTGCGATGCGATGATCTGCGCTTTGATCTGGTTGTAAGTCGCCTCGGGCAGAACACCCTTGGAGAGCAACTGCGCCTTATTGGCGTAGGGACGTCCATCCACGATGCGCTTCGAGTATGCATCTCCGATACCCGGGAAGGCCTTCAACTGATCGATGGTCGCGGTGTTGATGTCGATCTTGTCAGTGGAAGCGGCTGCTGCAGCGGCGGTGGGCTTGACAGGAGGCTTGGGTGCAGCGTACGTGAAGGCTGGCATCGCTACCAGAAGAAACGCAGCAACAAGAAGGCTGGAACGGAAGGTCTTGAACATGGGACGATCTCCTAGAGCAGAGTAGTTGCCCCGCAAGGGTAGCCGACCAAGCGGGTGAGGTCAAAAGAATTGTCGACGGATTGCGCATAGAGAACAGGCCAAAACCCGCAGAATTGACAAGAAATGCCTGCACGGCTACTTTTAAGGAGAGCTTATGAGCCTTTGCCTCCACCACCACGGTCATTCCCACCATCACGTCCAAGGCGTGTCGGCGGCTGTGTCTCGTGGGTCGAAGTAAAAGCAAGTTACCCCAGGATTCAAAAGGCCCGCCAACGCGCTTACCGCGAGCGGGCCTTTTTGCTGCGCGGTAAGCGACCAATCGGCCTAGTTGGAACCATCAAATCGGAGAACGAACCATGAATGCAGCAACCGCACCGAAGATTGATTTTGCCAAGATGGACGGCCTCGTCCCCGGCATCGTGCAGGACGCGAAGACCGGTGAAATGCTGATGCTCGGCTTCCTGAACGAAGTCAGCTACGCCAAAACCCTGGAGAGTGGCTTCGTTACTTTCTGGAGCCGCACCCGCTCCAAACTTTGGATGAAGGGCGAGACCAGCGGCAACCGGCTGCGCGTCATCTCTGCCGCCACCGATTGTGACAACGACGCGCTGCTCTTCAAAGTTGAAGTCGAAGGCGATGGCCTCGTCTGTCATGAAGGAACCGTAAGCTGCTTCACCAAGAATGTTGAAATGGAGAACGTGTAATGTCCGCACCGAAGAAGTTGAAGCTAGGAATTCCCAAGGGCAGCCTGCAGGATGCCACCATCGCTCTGTTCGAACGCGCCGGATGGCGCATCTTTGCCAATGGCCGCAGCTACTTCCCTACCATCGACGATGTGGAGATTGAGTGCATGCTCGTCCGCGCACAGGAGATGGCTCGCTACGTGGAGCACGGCGCACTGGATGCCGGCCTGACCGGCAATGACTGGGTACTGGAAAACCAGACCGACGTCGAATACGTCACCAGCCTGACCTACTCCAAGCAGAGCCGCCAGAAGGTGAAGTGGGTCCTGGCCGTTCCCGAAGATTCGCCGTTTCAGAAGCCCGAAGACCTCGCCGGCAAGATCATCGCCACCGAACTCGTGGAGTTCACCAAGCGCTACTTCGCCAGCAAGAACATTCCCGTAAAGGTTGAGTTCAGCTGGGGCGCTACGGAGGTCAAACCACCGACCCTCGCCGATGCCATCGTAGAAGTCACCGAGACCGGATCTTCGCTGCGCGCCAATCGTCTTCGCATCATCGAAACCCTGATGGAAAGCGAGACGCAACTCATCGCCAACAAGACAGCCTACACCGACCCCTGGAAGCGAGAGAAGATCGGCAACATCTCCTTGATGCTGAACGCAGCAATCGCTGCCCAAGGCCGTGTCGGCCTGATGCTGAATGCGCGTAAGGCTGACCTCGATGCCGTGATTGGCGTGCTGCCTGCTTTGAATTCGCCGACGATCTCACAGCTTAGCGATGCAGATTGGGTCGCGCTGAACACTATCCTCGACGAACGTGAAGTGCGTGAAATTATTCCCAGGCTCAAGGCAGTTGGAGCGACGGGCATCGTCGAGTATCCACTCAGTAAGGTTGTCCTCTAACGCTATTGTTTCGGTATCCGAGGAGCAAGCATGAAGCTGGTTCGTACATTTGGGCGAGGGGCCAAAGCCGCTGAGGCTTTGATCACCTCGCTCGAGCAACGCGGCGCGTTGAACATGGAACGCGTTGAGCCCGTCGTGCGGGAGATTCTCACCGCAGTTCGGCAGCGCGGCGATGCCGCGTTGCGAGAGTACGCCACACGCTTCGACTCACTGGGTTCGTCCGAAGCGCTGCTGGTCTCACGGGATGAGATGAAGGTCGCATGGGAAGCAACCGCACCCAAGCTACAGGCCGCGATGAAGGTAGCTCAGGCAAACGTCCGCGGATTTGCCGAGGCGCAGAAGCCGAAAGAGTGGATGATCTCCCCAGCCGACGGCGTGAAGACCGGGCAGGTCGTTCGCCCGCTTGGCAGCGTGGGCTGCTACGTTCCGGGTGGCCGCTATCCACTTCCGTCCACGTTGCTGATGACCACTACACCAGCGCAGGTTGCCGGTGTCCAGCGCATCGTCGTCTGCTCTCCAAAGCCTGCACGAGAGACGATGGCAGCCGCATGGCTTGCAGGCATTACGGAGTTCTATCGCGTCGGCGGAGCGCAGGCGATTGCTGCACTGGCCTTTGGAACTGCGACAATTGGCCGCGTCGATAAGATCGTCGGTCCCGGCAATCTGTTTGTGACAGCTGCGAAGACCATGGTCTCTGGGGAGTGTGGCATCGACATGCCAGCCGGTCCAACGGAGATCGGCGTCACCAGCGAGATCGGCAATGCTGCTGGCATAGCAGCCGACCTCGTCGCGCAGGCGGAGCATGATCCTGAGGCCTTAGCTGTTCTGATTACCAGCAATGAAGCGTTGGCTGCGGCTGTTGAATCTGAAGTCAAAGTGCAGGCCAGGACGAACTCGCTCGCTCGCCAATCGCTTGCGAAACAGGGCTGCATCTTTATCACTGAAACCGTCGCCGAGGCGCAGAACCTGACAAACCGTCTCGCTCTGGAACACCTCACCATCGACTCCGCAGCAGATCTAAAGTGGGTCAGCAATGCGGGTAGCATCTTCGTCGGAGCATATGCCCCACAGTCGATGGGCGACTACGTTTCCGGCCCAAATCACGTGCTCCCGACTGGACGCAACGGCCGTGTTCGCGGCGGCCTAAGCGTGATGGACTTCGTTAAGGTCATCACGGTACAGCAATACACCAGGAAAGGCCTTCGCCAGTTAGGCCCGCACGCGGTCGCACTGGCAGAGGCTGAAGGTCTGACAGGTCACGCCGAGAGCGTTCGCCAGAGAATGAAATAGCAGCAACGAGGGCAGAAATGGATCTTGCTACAGAAGCAGTTACAAAGACGAAGCCAGTACAGCCCCGTCGGGCTGTACTGGCGATGCCGGAGTACCATCCCCCGCTCGATGCACGTAGCGCACTGCGGCTGGACTTCAACGAAAACACCCTCTCCCCCAGCCCCACCGTGCTCGCACGCATCAACGCCATCACCGCCGAGGGCCTCACGAAATATCCTGAGCGGGAGCCGGTCGAGCGCATCGTCGCAACTCACTTTGGTCTGAATGCGGATCAGGTGCTGCTGACCAACGGCGTCGACGAAGCAATCCACCTGATGTGCATCGCATTTCTGGAAGACGGCGACGAAGCCCTCATCGCGACTCCGACGTTCTTCATGTACGACGTAGGGATCCGCCTGATGACACCGGGACTAGTGAAGGTGCAGTCCGACGAAACGATGGCCTTTCCCTTTGAGCGCTTTCTCGCTGCTATCAACGAAAAGACCAAGCTCATCATCGTGGCGTCACCCAACAATCCCACCGGAACAGTCGTAAGCCGCGAGCAACTTCTCGCTATAGCCGCAGCGGCTCCGCACGCCGTGATGATGGTCGATGAAGCCTACTATCACTTCGATGGCGAGACCACTATCCACGACCTGGACTCCATCCCCAACCTGGTCATTGGACGCACTTTCTCGAAGGCATATGGGCTTGCCAATCTGCGGATTGGAATGCTGGTTGGCAACCCAGAATTATTGAAGTACGTCCGCAAGGTCTGCTCTCCGTACAACGTCAATGGAGTAGCGCTCGAATGCCTTCCAGCAGCGATTGCAGACGAGGCCTATCTCGCCTGGTATGCCGAGCAGGTGAGAGTCGGACGCAATCGTGTGATGGCCACACTTGAAGAACTGGGCGTTCCCTTCTTCAAGAGCCACGCAAACTTTGTACTGATGCAGATCGGTCCACTTCACCGCGAGCTGGTAACAGCGATGCGCGCGCACGGAGTACTACTGCGTGACCGCTCCTCCGACCCCGGCTGCGACGGCTTTGTTCGCATCACCATTGGTGTAGAAGAACACGTAACCAAGGGACTCGAAG
The DNA here is from genome assembly GCA_025359825.1 of Granulicella sp. Taxonomy (GTDB): domain Bacteria; phylum Acidobacteriota; class Terriglobia; order Terriglobales; family Acidobacteriaceae; genus Edaphobacter. Next base: position 9,442 of record JANYER010000073.1, on the reverse strand, counting down.
CACTAAAGGCATCCCTGAAAGAGATTGGATGGAGCAAGGCATGACGACCAAAAAACTACGTACCGGCACCGTGAAGCGCGACACCACCGAAACACAGATCGCCCTGAAGCTGGTCATCGATGGACAAGGCACCTACAAGGTTTCGACAGGTATCCGCTTCTTCGACCACATGCTGGAGCTCTTCACCCGGCACGGCGGCTTCGACCTTACGCTAAGCTGCAAGGGCGACCTCGATGTAGACCAGCACCATACGGTCGAGGACGTCGGCATTGCACTGGGCGAGGCCTTCAACAAAGCCCTCGGCGACAAGAAGGGCATTATGCGCGCTGGCTACTTCGTCATGGCGATGGACGAGACGCTTGCCGTAGCGGCCGTTGATCTCAGTGGCCGTGTCGCGTACATCGTCGACGATAAAGTGAAGGTTCGTTTAGTCGGCGACTTCCAGAGTGAACTGTTAGCCGACTTCTTCGATGGCTTTGCGCGTGGGGCGAAGGCGAACGTTCACGTCAAGACTATGTACGGCCGCAGCAACCACCACAAGATTGAAGCCATCTTCAAGGCCTTCGCTCGTGCACTACGCGGTGCGTGCAGCCGCGACGAACGTATGCGCGAGATGCTTCCCAGCACCAAGGGCCTGCTGTGATTGCAGTCATCGACTATAAGGCCGGTAACCTCACGAGCGTGGTAAGAGCCCTAAAATATTTGGGTGCCGAGACGCAGGTGACGCAGGACCCGGAGGTGGTCCGCGCAGCATCCAAGATCGTGCTGCCAGGCGTTGGTCATTTCCAGGCGACTCAACTCCTCACGGATCTGGGTATAACCGAGGCGGTGCGTGACAGCGTAGCTCAAGGAGCATGGTTCCTGGGCGTGTGCGTCGGACTGCAATGGCTCTTCGAAGGCTCAACCGAAGCACCGAATATCGCAGGCCTCGGACACTTTAGAGGATTGTGCGAGCGCTTCCCTGCCACCTACAAGGGTACAGATCTGAAATCCCCACACGTCGGCTGGAACTCTCTGGATACGGTACGAGAAAACTCCAAGCTGCTGCGGGACGTCACCCCTGGCGGCTTCGTCTACTACACCCATTCCTGGCGAGCGCCGGTGGTACAGGCAACTGCTTCGGTTACAAACTACGGTGGCGCATTTACGGGCGTCGTGGAGCAGGACAACGTCATGGGCGTGCAGTTTCATCCAGAAAAATCCAGTGCCGTCGGATTGCAGGTCCTGAAGAACTTCGTGGAGCTATAGCTTGCTGACAAAACGCATCATCGCATGCCTGGACGTTCGGGATGGCCGTGTCGTCAAAGGCATTCAATTCGTAGACATTATCGATGCCGGCGATCCAGCCGAACTTGCGCATCGTCACGCTGCCGCTGGAGCGGATGAGATTGTGCTACTCGATATCACCGCCACGCACGAAGGCCGCGGAACCCTGATCGACACAGTCAAACGCACTGCCGCATCCCTCTTCGTCCCCTTCACTGTAGGCGGCGGAATCCGCTCCGCGGAGGATGCAGCACTCGTCTTCAATGCTGGCGCTGACAAGGTGAGCATCAATTCCAGCGCTATCGCACGGCCTGAGTTGATTGGTGAAATCGGTAGCAGCTTCGGGGCGCAAGCAGTGATCGTCGCCATCGACGCGCGACGTGCGGTGAATTCTGTCGACCCTGTCGGAGAAGCCGAGGTCTATGTCAGCGGCGGACGCAAGGCAACGGGCCTGCGCGTTATCGATTGGGCCCGCGAAGCGGAGCAACGCGGTGCCGGCGAAATTCTGCTTACAAGCATGAACACCGATGGAATGCGCAATGGCTTCGATTGCGAGTTAACCGCGCTCGTGAGTGCCGCCGTGCAGATTCCCGTCATCGCAAGCGGCGGCGCAGGGAGCGCCGCACACTTCGCCGATGTCTTCAGCCGCGGGCGCGCTGACGCCGCACTCGCAGCCAGTATCTTCCACTTCGGCGTGACGGACTCTCGCGCCCTGAAGGCTGAGCTGCAGCGCGCGGGCGTCCCTGTTCGATTGCCCTGCTGATTCGGCAGGCGGCGCATCGGATTACTTCGTCTTCAGCTCGATCACCTGAATCGTGTACGCCGGCACAACCTGGGTGAAGCTTGCCGCAGCGTTTGTAATCGTACCGTCCACCGGAATAATCGCCGTAGGTGTAGTAATGGTGTTGGTTGCCGCTGGTGTCTTAGCGCTGAGGCTGATCAGCTTTGCGTTCTTCTCCACAGACTTAACGCCATCCAATTTCAAGCTCAGGGTTTGGGCCTCAGGATTGGCATTCACCAACTTCAGGTAGATCGTCCCATTGGCCGATCCGCGTGTGACGGAGTAGAAGAAGCGGGGAGCCGAACCGGTCAACTCCGCCCCAAGAATCTGATCGCCAATGTGACTCCCGAACATCACTTGCGCGTAATAGCTTGGCGAGCCGTAACTGGTCAGCGCATCATAACCGATCAGGTCCGACTCCCACTGCATCCCGCCGGGATTCACATTCACCAACAGCGGCGCATAGCTGGCCATCACTACCAAGTCGCTATTACGCTCCATGCTTGTCATCCATGCAGCATCGCCAAGCGCGGATGCAAAGTTCGGAGTCGGACTACCCTCACGCGTCGCCCACTCCCCAACAAAGATCTTCGGCCCGTTGCGGTCGATCGCGTCGTAGTGATGGACGTCCTCATAGAATTGCTTCGCACTCCGGTAAAAATGGTCATCCACCACATCCGCCTTCATCTCTTTGATGGGCATCGTAGCGATTACCTGCAGCTCCGGATACTTCGCTTTGATCGCCTTATAGTACTGCGCGTAGCGGCCTTCATAGCTGCCCGACTTGTCGAACCAGTCCTCGTTGCCCACTTCAACGTACGCCATCTTGAAGGGAGCTGGATGACCATCCTTCGCCCGCTGCGCACCCCACTTCGTATCGGTGCTGCCAGTCACATACTCAATCTCTTCCAGGGCGTCCTGCAGATACGGCTCCAGATCCGGACCCGGCTTTACGTACTCCTGCTTCATGGAATAGCCCGCATAGACCGCCAACAAGGGCTGCATCTTCAGGTCCTCGCACCACTCCAAAAACTCCAACAGTCCCAACCCATCGGATGAGTGATACCGCCAGGGGCTGGGATGGGTGGGGCGATCAACCAGGTGGCCGATCGTCTTCTTCCACTCGAAGCGCTCGTTGATGTGGTCGCCTTCGAGATAGTTGCCGCCGGGGAAACGGAGGAAATTTGGCTTCATCTCCGCCATCTTCTCCATCAGATCAGGACGATTGCCGTTTACGCGGCCCTTATAGGTAGGCGGAAAGAGCGAGATCAGGCTGAACCATAGCGTCCCAGGTTTCGCAACGGAAAGGCGCAACCGATTATTCGCCGACGTTGCATCTGAGCCAGACAGCAATGTGAATTTATACTGCTTCCATGCGCCTGCCACCGGCACAGTGGATGCGGCAAGCACTCTACCAGTCTGATCATTCACCAGGGAGACAGTCACCGGTCCGGATGCAGCATCGTCTGCTTTGGCATAAAAAGAGCCGGTATATTTCGTCTTGGGGCGAATCGGAATGCCCCAGAATCCCTCGTTTTCCAACCCCGCCATGCCTTTTGCGGACGCAGCTTTCACGACGAGTTGTACGCTCAAGGAGAGTGCCTCACTTGGCCCAGTGGTGCGGTCCAGCTTGATGGAGGCATCCACGCCCCATCCCTCGTGCACGAACCAGTGCTCCGCGCGGCTGGCATGATCTTGAAAAGTTCGATTCCGTACCAATTCGCCGTATAACCCGCCATCGTACGAGAAATTAATCTCCTCCGTCATCAGTCCGTACAGCATCGGACTAACCTTTGCCTTCGCCTCATGCGCATGAATGGCGAGCGTCAATGTCGCAGGCGATTGGGACGCGGGCACCTGGGCGACTCCAGCAACGGTAGCAACTGCGAGGACAATTAACGTGATGGACTGCTGCACTTTCAAGACGATCATGGTTTTCCTTCGCGACGAGATTTCGAACTTGCCAAACGTCGTACCTTTCGATTGCTGATGCACCACTCTAGCCGGGAACGCTTTCCGGAAGCAAGCTCTCAGGAGATGTGCTGCTCCATCGAGCGAGCCCACCAACTCTGGTCAACCCCTTTCGCAGCTTGGCCGCAGGACTTATTGGATAGACGAGGCATAGCTACGCTGTTGGAGTACTGGCCGTCCGTCGCCTTACCGCCTGGACTCGTTTTGCGGCAGTCACAGGTGGCTTTATAGCAGTAATAGCATGGCTATTCTCATAGCCCAATGAATGACTTATCTCCGCACAGCACGCAATTATTTTGCGGGCAATAGATGGGAGCTTCGCCCGGGTCATACGAAAGCTTGGGCCAGACAGACTGATCGCAGCGATCGGTCTTCCCTCGGAGTTCAGGATCGGGGCACCAACACAACGGACTCCATCCTCTATCTCTTCATCGTCCACCGCATAGCCGCGCCGGTGCGTCATATGTAGGTCCTTTAGCAGGGAGACGTGGCTCAAATGCGTCTTCGCGGTTCGACGCTCAAAGGTCAACGTCGCAAGGATCGCATCACGTTCATCCGGGCTGCAGAAGGCCAGCATCGCCTTACCAACCGAGGTGCAGTGAATCGGATTACTAAGACCAATGCGGGAGGTCTGGCACACGCTGCGAGCCGAGGAAATTTTGTCCAGATAAACAATCGCATTACGCCGCATCACGCAGAGATGGCCCGTCTCCTTCACATCCTCTACTAGCGCACGGAAGTATGGTAGCGCCCGGTCGCGAATATCGAATTGCTCCAGCGCCCGCCCACCCAGATCGTGCAGGCGAAGCCCTAGGTGGTACCGGCCATCCGTCCGGCACGAAACCAGGTGATGCGCCTGCAACACCCGCAAGAACCGCTGCGTTGTGCTCTTGTGAAGTTTGAGCCGTGTGGAAATGTCGGTCAGGTTCAAAGGCACGTCGCTGCGGCCGAGCAGGTCCATCAGGACAACGGCTCGATCAATGGCTTGCAGTTTGTAAGCGGCGGTCGGCGCACGCTTGGCAGACTTATTCGCGATCAGAGAAACACCTTCATACATCACCGCAGAAACATACCGGATTTAAGGCATGACTGTCTAGTACCACAATGCGGTATCAAGGCTCATTATTTGATTGACGATCTTGTATTTGCAGGAGCAGACTTGTCCAGCTTCAATAATTTTGCTTGCGTGCCTGCAAACCTGCCTTCTAAAACGAGCCCAGGTATCAGGATGTTTGTTGTCTATCGCAGAAACAGCTGCAGTTCGTCGCATCGAGCCAGACTCGAAATCAAGACTCGAAACCGACGAAGGTTTGCAGAATCCGTTCAGAACCAATGTGTAGCAATATTTCCAGGAGAAACCCGCTATGAACTCTGCCCCATCCATCACCGCCGCAGTTCGCCGAAGCAGGAACTTTCTGCTCTACGCCGCCCTTGCTAGCCCGTGCATCCTCCCATTCATCGCAGCCAGCAGCGCATTTGCACAGCAAACCAATGCGACCATTGTCGGCAATGTGACTGATTCCTCTGGAGCGGTTGTAGTCGGCGCAACGGTCAAAATGACAAACACCTTGACCAACACCGTACGCAGCACAGTTACCGACGCAGGGGGCCAATACTCATTACCCTCTCTCCCTCCGGGCACGTATGCGCTTAGTGTCGAGATGCAAGGATTCCAGGGTCAGCGCGTGGACTCAATTGTCCTCGATGCAAGTCAGACAGCCCGTCAGGATTTCAAAGTTTTTGCTGGAAAAATTAGCGAAACAATCACTGTGGAAGCCGGGGCCGCAGCAGCTCAACTCCAAACTGAAAACGGTACAGTCGGAGCAGTAATTGACGCCAAGAAAATTGTTGATCTGCCGTTGAATGGACGTAATTTTATTCAGTTAGCCCAGCTCATCCCGGGCGTAAATAGCGGCACAGAAGGTTCTATTACGGTTCGCAGGGCTCGCGGAGCAATTGGCGCGACTGATGCGACCGGCGGTTCAACTGCAATTCAGGTCAATGGTCAACGCGACACTCAGAATCGTTACTCCATCGATGGTATTGAGTCGATGGACTATGACGCCTTTACGTATAGCTTCTCCACTTCTGTAGATGCCATCGCAGAGTTTCGAGTCGACACCAGCAGCAGCGGAACCGATGGTGGAGCGGCCGCAGGCGCAAACGTTAATCAGATTATCAAGTCAGGAACAAATGGCTTGCACGGTACATTATTCGAATTCAACAAAAATAACGTCTTTACACAGACTTATGATGCCGTCGCAAAGATTGACTTTACACCCTCGCGACTGAACCGCAATCAATTCGGCGGCAACCTTGGCGGCCCCGTCTACATTCCCCATTTGTACAACGGGCATGACAAGACATTCTTCTTCTTCAATGCAGAGACGGGCTATAACCTTGTCGGGGCTCTTCCGCAGCAAGCTACGGTGCCCGACGATAGTGTTCGTGCCGGAGTTCTTGATGCAAGTATCTTCGCCGGCCCCATCGATCCATTGACTGGTAAACCTACGATACTGAACGTAGTTGATCCCTTTACAGGAAACTCATATAAAGTCGGCGATAAAATCACTCTTGATCCCAACTCGGCGATCATGCTGAAAGCGAATATTACGCCTCTTGCTACGGTAGCGGGTGCACCGGTAGCGGGCACTCCAACCACGGTTAGTAACTTCTTCACGTCTCCGATCAAGACATTGAACTACCAGCATCAGTACATCGGCCGGATTGACCATAGCATAGGGCGGAAAGACACAATCAGTGCTCACTACATCTACGATCTGACCTTCAGCAATGGTGTTTCGTTCTTTGGTAATGACAACGACGACAATAAAGCCATAACCAAGCACTTCATCATCTCTGAAACGCACCAATTTTCTCCCACCATCGTCAACGACTTTCGATATGGGAGACAAAGTTTTCAGGAGTTTGAAACATTTGGAACAACCGGCAATAAGGCCTTTGACATTTCAAATGGTCTGATGCAGATTCCTTTTTCGTCCTCGGACCCTCACTTTTATGGTGGTCCGAATGTATCGATCAGCGGGCCCGGACAGTCCTACCGCCTCTTTGCTGATCTTAGAAATATCGGCCCTCGCGACCGCGCGAATGGTATCAATCAATTTGTCGATACCCTCTCATGGCAACACCGCAAGCATTTCATGAAATTCGGCGTCGATATTGGTCGCCGCACAGACTACTTCAGCCAGGCACGCGATCCTCACGGCTCGTTTGGATTCGATGGCAGATATACAGGGTCAGCCCTCTTGGATTTTCTTCTTGGGTATAGCTCTTCTCAAAGCATCAATCCAACAGTCACAAGAACTAACATTTCAAGCTTGATCCAAGCTTATTCCTTCCAAGACAATTGGACTGTGACGCCGACTTTAACACTCAATCTCGGCATCCGTTGGGATCACTTCGCGCCCTACACTCAGGATGACGACAAATATGCGGATATATACATCGGCTCCGATGGACTAAACCCAGGTCAGGTTTACACTGCTGCCAATTCACCGAATGGCCGTGGCCTCATCAAACCCGTCTATCACGACTTCCAGCCGAGGGTCGGATTTGCTTATCAGCCATTTGGCCAAGGCAAGATCGTCGTTCGAGGTGGTTATGGCATTTATTTCACCCCGGAGATCGATAATGCATGGTTCGCGATGGCTGAAGGGGCACAAGCCCAGTCCGGCGCAGCGCTGACCGGTAATCCCGGACTAACTGGCCAGACCGCAGCCGCAAAACTACCAAACTACTTTTTCAAGACCCCATTCCCAGGAGTGGTGGCAGGTGGGCCTCTTACCTACCCATTTGCTATCGCGATGGACCAAAATCTGCAAGATCAAATGACGCAGCAATTCAATCTCATCGTTCAGGCACAACTACCCGCAAAGTTCACAGCTGAGGTGGGCTATGTAGGTGCACGAGGCACTCATAACTTCATTACACCGACTATCAATGTACCTGTACCCGTCAACCCGACGAGCACTACACTTTCCGTCAATGCAAGACGCCCCAACCAAAACTTTCTGCGAAATGTGCAGGGAGACTTTTCCACTGGATCGTCCACGTATCATTCTCTTCAAACCAAGGTGGAACGGCGCGTAGGCGAAGGCTTGACTGTCCTTGCATCCTACACCTGGTCCAAATCCATCTCCGGTTCAGCTGATATTGGAGGAGCAGTAGGCGGCGGCAACTTCGGGGCCGGACCCATCAATGCCTACAACCCACGCGGAGACAGGTCCCTGTCTTTATTTGATATTCCTCATCGTTTCGTCGGAACGGTTCTCTACGACGTACCGTTCTTCAGACATTCAACTGGCTTGAAGAAAGCACTGTTGAACGGGTTTCAGGTATCTACTATCTTGACTGCCGTGTCCGGCGACCCCGCCGGTATTACCGATACAGCGCAAACCACCGCAACCGGAATCGCATCCCGGGCTGACAGAGTCATTGGACAGCAACCGAATCTTGGCCGCGGCGCGAGAACACCTTTGGCTCAGTTCAATACAGCGGCATTCGCCCAGGCATTGCCCGGGGAGTTTGGCACTTCACCTCGTACCGGAGCTGTTCGTCTACCTGGAGTCTTGAATGATGACATCTCGGCAACAAAAGGTTTCAAGTTCGGCGAAAAAAGAAATCTTCAATTTCGCGCCGATTTCTTTAACGCCTTCAAACACTACAACCCAGATCCATCAACCATAACGCTAGCCCGCAACTCGTCTAGCTTCGGCAAAATTAACAACGGTACATCCGGTGGATACGCTACACGCATCATCCAGTTGGGTGCAAAACTCTATTTCTAACCCAAACACAACGGGAGGCGGCAAACGACTCCCATAGTTACGCTGCTATCCAGCCCCGAACTCTCTTGCCAAGAGTTCGGGGCTTTTTCATGACACGGGCTGTACAAGTACTGAGTTCATTGCAGAGCCCTTATCACCGATACTCCGTACATCCTATCGAGACTAGTACACGATCACCTTGCCGGTCGTTCGCGGCGAGGTACAGTCGTTGTAGAAATACTCGCCCGCCTGCTGGAACGTAAACGTAAACGACTGACCTGGCATCAAGAAACCAGAGTTGAACAGCCCTTCGTAAAATTGCACCGCGCAGTGCGGAGTCGTACTACCTGCCGGATTCAGAAACGTAACGGTGGTTCCCACAGGCACACGCAGGTTCTGCGGAGCCATCGAGTTCATCGCAGTGGACTCAACATTCACCACCGCCCCACTTCGCCACGCACGCGCCAGGCTGATCGTATTCTTCACGACCGCTCCTTCAACGGGCAGAGCAAGAATTGGCTGCCGAATCGGGGGCGGTGCCGGAGCAGCAGCCTGCGTCACCGTTCCACCGAGTTTGAATGCCCACAGACTATCGCCAGCCGGAGAGTTATACGGAATCGCATTCCCACCAGCGAAC